>JANPLI010000073.1:0-5699 GCA_031426455.1 Hymenobacteraceae bacterium
TGCGCATCGCGCGCAGCCGGGCGGACTGGTGTTTGGGGTGATGGCGGGGATATGCGTTCGCCTTATTCCCCCGGGGCCAGCGTGGGATCCGATGCTCGCCAGCGTTTTCATCGCTGCGTCAGAGTTGAGCAGGGGGCGGAGCGTCACGTTATCGATGCTCACGAGCAGGGTGCTTTCCCGGCGGCGGGCCAGCAGGGTGCCACTCATTCAACACCGACGAAGTCGGTAGTCCGGCGAGAGTTTATTGTGCGCAGCAGCCTTAGATTCGCCCTCCTCAGTGATTTATTTTTTAGCACGTGAAATACAACTTCTTTCCCATCAAGTTTGAGTTCGACGAATTCGACATCCAAAGGATCCCTTATAAGGAAGGCCTACTGCCCGACCTACGCAAGCAATACAACTCCACCCACTCCTTTTTCCGCCGAGGCGACTTCATCTACATCTCTCCCGGGACGGCTGACGCGGTGAACTTGGGTACCACTGTCCGGCTGAGCATTCAGGAAAACCAAGACGTGGTAAGCCGCTTGATCAAACACGTCTTCTTTCGGACCGTCAAGGAAGCACAGCCCACATTACAGCCTCAGTTTTATCCTTTCACTTTTGCGGCCCTTGACGCTAAATTCGATTTGGCGCGGCCACACGTACCAGAGCACCTGCGAGGCGTACTGACATATAAACGCCTTACTGAAGTCGAGTTCCGAGACCATACCGATACTAGCGGGCGAGTGTCGTTTGGCACACTCATTAATCACCGCTACCGATGGAATCTAAGCCGGCGGGGGGATGAACTGCATCAAGAAGACTTTGATCTGGCGGGGCGGGAAGTGATCGGGTACGAAGCGCCCGAATACTCGGACGGTGTCGTCGCGCCCGAAATGTCGTTACTGGGTCGAGTGTATCAGGTCATCGCAGATCGGGCGCAGGTGGATACGAGCAACGGGCGGGTTGAGTACCCGCTGACCGAGCTGTACCTGCATCACTCGCGGGACAACATCACCGCCTATCTGGCGAAATGGGTGGGCGAGGGACGTGCATCAGCGGTGATGCACAGCATTAAGATGGCAGAAGCCGAACGGCTCAAGCCCCAGGGTATCATGCAGGAGGTCGAGAAGATGGCTTCTTGGCTCAGCCGCTTAGTCTACCGCAACCACGATGCATTCGGTTTTCACATCACGCAGAACAACGTTGTCAACCCGGCGACCGCCTTCTCTCTGCCTGAGCCGAATCTGCTCTTCGACCTGAACCGAACACGGGTACACCGATCACCCTCAACCGGTCTAAATCTCTACGGCCCATACAGTCGCTCCACGGGCTTCGATGTTAATGCGCCACGCATGCTGGTGATCTTCCACCGCCAGAATGAAGGACTCTTTACCCGGTTCTTGGCTCAGTTGATCGACGGCGTCCCCAACCATAGCTACTTCGCGAACGGCTTAGCACGCAAGTATGTGCTCACGAGTCTGAACTACCGGATTGTCGAGCTAACGGATTACACCGTAGCCGAGTACCTAGCAGCTATCAATCTCGGCATTCAGCAAGAGGGTACCCCATTTGACTTGGCGCTGGTCGAGACGTGTGATGAATTCCGCCGACTGCCACCTGCGCAGAATCCTTATTATCAAGTAAAAGCTGCCCTGTTGGCCCAGGGTACGGCTGTGCAGTTCGTTAAAGCCGCGACAATTCAAGACCCGACGTACAAGATCGACGGCATTGCGTTGCAACTCTATGCCAAGCTGGGAGGTACGCCGTGGGCTATCCCTTCCGACCCGAACGTGGACCGCGAGCTGGTCGTAGGTATCGGCAGCACGATTCAGCGGCAAAACCTCTATGCAGGTGCCGCGCAAACCCGTTACGTGGGCATCAGCACGTTCTTCACGGCGGATGGTCTGTATCAGTCCAACAGCCGCACTCAGCACGTGCCCTACGAGGAATATTTTGGAGAGTTGCTGCGGAGCCTGAAAGAGTCACTCGACCTAATCGCCAACCAATACAGTTGGGCCGAAGGCAGCCGCGTACGGTTGATTTTTCACATCTTCAAGCCCATCCGTAACGTGGAGGCCGAGGTAGTGGCTGAGTTGATGAGGCGCTACCCCCAGTACGATATTCGCTTTGCTTTTGTCACGATCTCAGAACGACACCCCTATCTACTCTACGACGAGAATCAGCGGGGTGACCGTGCGGGGCGGGGCGCCAATATCCCGGCACGCGGGTATTGTTTGCCACTCGGCCCCCGTGCCTGCTTAGTGCACTTGCTCGGTACTGGCCAAGTCCGGGTAGCCAAGCATGGTGCTCCACATCCAGTACTGGTGCGCATTCACGAACATTCTACCTTTCACGATCTGCGTTATGTCGTGGAGCAGGTGTTCAAGTTCAGCCGGCTCTCGTTCCGTACGTTTGAGCCGAGCTATTCACCAGTCACGTTGCTCTATGCCAACCTACTAACTCGCCAGCTCCGGGAGCTGCGGGAGGTACCACATTGGAACTACACGGTGGCAAACGCTCAGCTTCGAAAGAAAAAATGGTTTCTGTAGACGCTCATTCGGCCTACTGGGAACGGCTGCGGGCGAACCCGCTCACCAGCTTTTTTATCGATTTTTTGGATGGTCAGCCGGGCGTGGTAATCCCGGCGCTCGCCCCCTCAGATACAGCCAGCATCGTTTGTAACCTGCTCGACTACGTGCGGCGCGGAGACACAACGGCGGCGGCCAGTCTCTACCAGTTGCTCACGACCCGACAGGTACGAAGCGACTCTCCGTGGTTACACAACGATTTTTTGGTTTTCGCCGTGGTGTGCACCGTGCGTCGGTTTCAATTAGACAGCACGTGGATTCGCAACGTCTTGCAGAAACGACCTGACTCGGAAATGGAAAAGAGCCTGATCAACCGCTCATTCCAGAACCTGCTAGCCGGTAATCTCAACGCTCGGGAAGACCTCCATCAAATTTCGCTGGTGTACCAAGTGATGGCCCAGCAGGAACAGTTCGATGCGGACCGACTGCACAAGATGTTCGCCTATTTATGGCGCCAGAATTTCCCGTATTTTGACTCTGAATTTTTAAATATTCTGTCGCTACGGGCTATTCGCATCGCCTTTGAGGTAAAGGGCTTGGTGAACCCCGAAGATCGGTTCGTCGCTGAGGCGTTTAGGCAACGATTTTTTGAGCGTACAGTCCGAGTAAGCCAAGTGTTGACCTATACGTTCTTCGTGATTGCCATTTTGGCCCTAGGCATCGCAGCAGCTTTTTACTCTAGCGATGTGCGGGTAAGCAGGGGCTTGGGAACGATGGCTGCGCTCGGGTTAGGGGCAAGCTTCTTCGCGGATATCCGCAATTGGCTAGCCACCCGCGTCGAAAAAGGCCTGCGCCGTTTTTGGGGTTATGTTCCGCCCGCTATTGGGCGAAGGTAGCCCCACCCCCCCAAAATCCCCGACCGGGCAACGCCCGGCCGGGGGTTCTATTTAGGAACGGGACGTCACCCGGCCTACTCGTTGCTTACCCATTGCATCTTTCCGGGAAAGCGCCCTACAGCCCGCCTGTGCGGTTTGTCTTAGGTCGGTCTTAGGTCGCTGTATGCTCGGCGAGCGGGGCCTAACGCAGGAAGGGCAGCGCCGGCGGGTACCGGGCTGCCCTTCGGCATCTGAACCCCAAGGCTTGCCCCCGCAAGGGAGCAGGGGCCAAAGGGAATAAAGTGCTGCAAAGTACGGACTTTGCGACCCAAAAACCATTCGAGGCGCTGGCTCGGTTCCGGCGGAGCTAGCTTTACGCGATGCGATACGCTGACTTTGTGCGCACGTTATCGGCCCCACGCCTGGATCGGTATCTGGAAGCGTGTGCCGGTGACACGCGTCGGGCGATGACCCTATACCGCCTCAACCTGCGGCTCACGCAGGAGTTGCACACGGTGGTGAGCTGTTTTGAAGTAGCCCTGCGTAATGCCCTCGATGCGCACTATGTCAGCCGCCACGGGGCCGACTGGTTGCGAGCAGCGGTGGCGCCTGGTGGCGTGTACACCGACCCCGCTTGCCGGCAGGCGGCCGCCATCATTTGGGAAGCACTGAGGAAGTTGGGTGCCCGATATTCGCACGGCAAACTGGTGGCTGAACTGACCTTTGGTTTCTGGCGCTACCAGTTTGCCCGACCTCAATTCAGAGCGGGCGGTCAAACCTTGGTCGCTATTTTCTCGGCCAAACCCCGCAGTACGCCCACCACTAACTACGGTCAAGCCTATTTTTTTACGGAACTGGAAGAAGTCAACCGGCTTCGTAATCGGATAGCCCACCACGAGCCGGTGTGTTTCGTGCCAACCGAAGCTCGCGTCAGTACGGCGTACGTACGCAACCAGTATGCGCGGATGCTTCGGCTGTTTCAATGGCTGGAGATCAACGAACGCGAGTTACTATACGGCCTTGATCACATCGAAACGGTATGTGCGGCGATTGACCGGCTTGGCGCTGCCTCATCTACCGGGCGAACAGCGGCCTCGGCCAGCCGGTAGTTTTCCTCCCGACTCACCCCGACCACGCCTTTGGGAACGTCCACCCGCCGTTCCCCCCTGCTGGACCCGATGCCGCGCTGCGGCGGCACCTACACCAATACTCAGGGCCTGGGTCGGCGGCGCTTTTTTTGGGGGCTTCCCGCGCCGGTTGGTGCCAGCGTACAAGCTTTCACCTACCCCTCACCGCATCGGCCGCAGGCGGGCCGTGAGAGCGTCGCGGTAGCTGCGGCCCACGGGCACGGCGTGGCCGGGCAGGTGCAGGGTGGTGGTGGCGGGGTCCAGTTGCTCGATGGCCGCCACCTGCACCACGAAGCGGCGGTGCACCTGGCTGAACTGGGCCGGGGGCAGCCGCGCGGCCATTTCGCCCAGCCCCTGCCGGACGGTGAACTTGCTGCCCGTGGTGTGGAGGTGGGTGTAGCCGTCGTCGGCTTCCAGGAGCAGCAGGTCGGCGAAGGGCACCTTCACGAGGCGGTGCTGCTGCCGCACGAAGATGCCGCCCAGCAGTACGGCGCCGTCGGGCAGGTCGCCGGTGGTGGTGTCGGGCGGCAGGCCCAGGGCCGTGGCGAAGTGTTGCAGGGCCAGCGCGATGCTGTGGCCCAGCAGCGGGCCGTTGTAGGGTTTGCCCAGAAACGCAAACGGCCCCACCAGCCGGGCGCGGGCAAAGGTGGGCGCATCGGGGAAGGCCGTGACGAAAATCAGCGGCACCGGCCGCTGCCGGATCAGGCTGGCGGCGGTCTCGATGCCGTCGCGCGGGCCGGCCAGGTGCACGTCGAGCAGCACCAGGTCGGGCTGGATCTCGGTGAACGCGGCTTCGGCTTCCTCGGCGGTGCGGGCCACGGCGCCCAGCTCGTAGCCCAGCTCGCGGAGCTGGTGGCGCAGGATGCGGGCCTGGGTGGGGTCGTCTTCAACCGCAAGAAGGGTGATGCCGGACATTGGGAGGAGTGAGGAGGAGAAGCAGAGCGTAGCGAGGCGAAGTGTAGCGAGGGGCTTCGCCCCGCAGCAACCAAGTCGCCAAGCGACGAGGACGCCAAGCAGAGCAAGGAGTCATTCAGCAAGGCCCAACGATGTGCCCCCTGGCCCTGTAAAGAAAGCACCGTTTCCACCCAAAACCGCCCTGGCGCGGTTTCAGACTCGTTGTACGGAGTTCCGTGGCCGGGGGCCTCCGGCACCTGGCGTCAAACGACGGACGGACGCCAGGTGCCGGA
>JANPLI010000074.1:0-32914 GCA_031426455.1 Hymenobacteraceae bacterium
GAGTAAGGGTTGACAAAAACAGACGAATGGCCAGCAGGAAATGGAAAGAAGAAAATTAGAGGTCCATATGACAGTCGAAGCGGCCGTTAGTGATGCGCAACGTGTCGCCGGGTTCGGCTTCGATGGTCAAATTGAATTCGCCGGAGCAGATAGCGGCGGCCCGGTCAAGGCGTGTCAAATGCAGGGTACCAGAAACCACACTCCGGTAATCATAAAGTTTGCCCTTGTAAATAATGCGCCCACTAGCAGGGCCGCGTAGTTGTGGCACGAGGGCATAGGTGCCAGGCTGAGGGGTACCAAGCACGTCCAGTCCAACGGCGCTGACGATGCAGGACCAGTGGCCGGGAAGCGTCCAATCGCCGCGCACCCGGTTTCGGCCGGAGCCAAATACGGGCTGGCCGTTGAGCAGGTAGCCGAAAGTATCGGCGCCAGTGGTAGTGGCGGGGGGTAGCTGGTCAATGGGGTCCACCTTTTCTTTGTGGCAGCCACTCAGCAGCAGCAGGGCGGTCAGCAGCAGGGCAGGGCGGGAAAGCAAGGAAGCGGGCATTAGGCGGGAAGTGGAAAAGGCGGGGAAAGAGCAAGGCCAGCGTAGGGGGCCTACCTGTTAATGTTTCGAGCGCGCCGGAGGTTAATCATCTTTTTTCGCGGCGGCAGCGCTTTCGGCGTCAAAATACTGCCAAGCAAGCCTTTGCGAAGTAAAAATAATTTAATTTAGCCCCGCCGCGCTGGGCAGCGGGCAGTTGGCCGGAGATGACGCCGCCGCCACCGTTTTCAGTACGCGTATAGGCCAGCCCACCCGGGCAAGGGAGGGGGAGCCGTCAAGTGGGGCGGAGTTAGGTTTAAAACGTGGCCATTCCGATCACCAGTATGCTACCGGCAAACAGGATCAGCAGGCCGAGGTAGCCGCTGAACAGCAGCGACCCTTTCCAGAGGGTGCGCCGGTACGTCTGACCGGAAAAGCGCCGCAGCGCCAGCACCCAGTAGGCCCAGGCCAGCGCCACGGGGATGCCCGGGGGCACGTGCCAGCCCCGCAGCGGCAGGTAAGCCAGCAGCAGCAGCAAGCCCAGCAGCAGAAAAAAGAAGCAGTGCAGGTGGATCGAGAAGATCAGGTGCTGCACGTACAGGGGGCGCTGCCGCCGGTAGAAAACCTTGAGCAACAGCGCGAAAAGCGGCATTAGCAGGAACATCCCCAGCGGCAGGTTTTTCAGGAGCTGATGGCTCAGATTTTCCTGCCGGACACTCAGGCGGGCCGTTTGGCGGATACTCAGCCGTTTCCAGAAACCGGGCTGCCCGCCCCGCGCCCGGATCAGGGAATCGAGAAACGGCGTGTCGCCGTCGGCAATGCGTTCGAGCAGCGGGCGGTTGCGGAAGTCGGCCGCGACCAGGTCGCCGGCCTCATCGCCGTCGAAACTGATCCCGGCTTTTGCTTTCTTCCCATCGGTTTCAGCCGCGAGGCTGTCGCGCACCATCGCCAATACTTCCCCGACGCTGGTCGGCTCGAAAACCGAATCCGGCCGCGCCGCGCTGCCAGGCGGGTTGGCCTGGAGGGCCGACTCTTTGGGCAAATCAAGCTGCACGATATTGCCCAATGCCCGCTCCTCCCGTGCGGCGCGCTGATTCACTAGAAAGAAGAATACCAGCGAGATGAAGACGTAAAGCCGGATGGGCGGCACGAACCGCGCCCGGCGCCCGGCCAAGAAGTCCACGGTCAGCTTGCCGGGGTAAAAAAGCAGCTCCTTGAACGTAAGCCAGACCTTCGAGTCGAAGTGGAAGACGCCTTCGAGGGTTTCTTCCACCACGTGGCCGAAGGTCACGTTCACGTCGTGGTTGGGCTGGCCGCAGGTGGGGCAGAAGTTCTCGCCCCCGCTCAGGTCGGTCTGGCAATTGGGGCAGATCGACAACTTATGCGGGTGCCCGGCAGACGAGGCGGCAACCTGGGGCACCGATGGGAGGGAGGCAGCGTCCGACATAGGGAGGGGGAACCGCTTTTGAGCGTTACGGCCGTGAAGATGGGGGCTGGAGCTGTTTTCACCGACGCCTTACCTTTGAGAAGAGAGGTCGGCACATCGTATCCTGCGGGTTTCGGTTATTTAGCATCCCGCTCAATCGTTCCTCCAGTTTGCGGAACTGCCTGATCAATGTATTCGCTTTGGAAAACGGCGGTTTGTTTCCTTCCAATCCGAATTAATTTTTACTAATGCACTACGAGCACGACGGCATCACCATCGATCCTACGATCTGCAATGGTAAGCCTACCATTACGGGCCATCGCATTACGGTGCAAACCGTGCTGGAATTCCTGAGTGCAGGCGATACACCCGCCGATATTATGGAATTTTATAGCTCCCTCACGGCGGCTGACATAGCCGCGTGTCTGCGGTATGCGGCCCGTTCGGCAGCCCATAGCCATCATTTGGTTCGGATGGCGGCGTAACCGTGAGGTAAGGTGAATTTTCTGATCGACGAAAACCTCCCCGACCGGTTTAAAATCTGGCACGGGCCTGATTACGAAAACGTGCCGCGCGAAATACCGGCCTGGTCTGATGAGCGCGTCTGGCAATATGCCCGCCAGAAGCAGCAGGTGATTGTGACGAAAGATGTGGATTTTCAGGACCGGGTTCTGCTGCTAGGCCCGCCGCCGCGCGTGGTTCACTTCAACGTAGGGAATCTGCGAGCCGCGCAACTGGCGGCTTTGGTCGCCAGGGTTTGGCCGATGGTAGTGACCTTATTGACGGATGAGGCGGTTTTCCTGATCGTAGTGGATGAGAATGGGCTGATCGACGCGATGAAGTCAGGTGCGTGAGCAAATTCTTTTGCCCATCCGTGCTACCCTCCCGGGGTTCCGCCCACCTACCCCCCGGCCGTACCTTTGCCCCCTAAGCTTATGTGGGGACACCTTGCCGTTCTGCTGCTCAAATTCCGGGCGCCCCTGATCGGGCTGCTGGCCCTGGTGACGGTCTTTATGGCCTGGGAGGCCCGCAAGATCGAAATGACCTACGATTTTGCGCAGGTCGTCTCGCCCACGGACCCGGAAATGGTTTATTTTCAGAGCTTTAAAAAGACTTTCGGCGAGGACGGCAACGTGCTCGTAGTCGGCCTTCAGGATTCGAGCATCTACAAACTCGGCAACTTCCGCGAGCTGCGGGCGCTGACCGATACGCTGGCCAAAGTGCAGGGCGTGAGTGGCGTACTGAGCGTCACGAAGCTGATTTCGCTGCGCCGCGACACCGTAGAGCATCAGTTTCAGCCGGAACCGATTTTCCGGCGGATGCCCGAAACCCAGGCGCAGCTCGACTCGCTGATGCGGGTCGTGAACCAGATCGAGTTCTACAAAGGGCAGCTCATCTCGCCGCGTACCGGGGCCACGCTTTTGGCCCTGACGATGGACCCGAAATACCTGAATTCCTCGCGCCGGCAGGGCGTGATGAAGGCCATTCTGGGGCATTGCGAGGCGTTTCAGGCCAAGACCGGCATCCGGCTGCACTACGCGGGCCTGCCCTACGTGCGGTCGACGATGACCTCGAAGGTGGCCAGCGAGATGAAGTTTTTCCTGCTGTTGGCGCTGCTCGTCACGGGCGTCACGCTGCTGGTTTTCTTCCGAACCTGGGCGGCCGTGGTGGTGCCGTTAGTGGTGGTGGGCGTGACGGTGGTCTGGACCATCGGCTCCATCGTGCTGCTGGGCTTCAAGGTAAACCTACTGACGGGCCTGATTCCGAGCATCATCATCGTCATCGGCATCCCGAACTGCACGTACCTGCTGTCCAGATACCATTACGACTTCCGTAAGTCTGGCAACCAGGTGCTGGCAATGACGCGCGTCATCCGCAAAATTGGCCTGGTCACGCTGATGAACAACACCACGACCGCCATCGGCTTCGTGGTTTTCTGCTTCACCGATATCCAGATTCTGTATCAGTTCGGGCTGGTCGCAACGCTCAACATCTTCGCCGCCTTCCTGATCTCGTTCATCCTGATTCCGGCGGTGTTCACGTACCTGCCGCCGCCCACCGAAAAGCAGCTCGAACACCTGGATGCCAAGCCGTTGACCAAACTGCTGGAGTTTTTCGAGGATCTCGTACTCCACAAGCGGACGTCGGTTTACGTCGCGGCGGTGGTGTTCTGCGCGCTCGCCGGGCTGGGGATTGCCAAGATTCGGGCAGTCAGTTTTATGGTCGACGACCTGCCGAAGGAGTCCAGCGTCAATGCCGACCTCAAGTTTTTCGAGCAGCATTTCAACGGCGTGATGCCGCTGGAAATCGTGGTTGATACCGGCAAGAAGCGCGGCATCCTGAAACTCAAGAACCTGGAGCGCATCCAACGGCTCGAAAACTTCCTGCGCCAGCAACCGATCCTGACGGCGCCGGTCAGCATCGTGACGTTCCTCAAAGCCGCCACGCAGGCGTTCTACAACGGCAACCCGGCCGAGTACCGGCTGCCCGAAAAGTCGGAACAGCTCTTCATTCTAAGCTATTTGCAGAAATCGCAGCAGGGCGGCGCCGGCAACAACAAGCTGCTCCGCTCGTTCGTCGATTCCACCGGCCAGCGGGCGCGCATCTCGCTGAAAATCGCCGATATCGGCTCACGCAACCTCGACACGCTGCTGACGAACAAGATCCGGCCGCAGATCCGCGAGATTTTCAACGGCACCGGCATCGATGTCCACCTTACGGGAACCACCATCATCTTCACGCAGGGCAACGAATACGTCATCAATAGCCTGAAAGAAAGCCTGGCGTGGGCGTTTTTCCTGGTAGGCTGCGTCGTGCTGCTGCTGTTCCGGTCGTTCAAAGCCGTGGCTTTCACGCTGATACCCAACTTCGTGACGCTCCTGCTGACGGCCGGGCTGATGGGCATCTTCGGCATTCCGCTCAAGCCCGCCACGGCGCTGATCTTCGTCATTGCGCTGGGCATCGACGGCGACAACTCGATCCACCTCCTGGCCAAGTTCCGGCAGGAAATGGCCGCTAACGGTGGGCGTGTGGCCGAAGCCATTTCCGCCACCCTTTCCGAAGCCGGCACTTCGATGCTCTACACGGCCGTGGTGCTGTTCGTGGGCTTCAGCATCTTCGCCTTCTCCGAGTTCGGCGGCACCAAAGCGCTGGGCCTGCTGATGGGCGCCTCGCTGCTGATTACCAACTTCTCGAACCTGATTCTGCTGCCCGCGCTGCTCGTCACCTTCGAACACGGCAAGGATGAAGTGATCAACGGCTCGCTCCTGCGCCACTACGACGACTTCTACCACGAAGAAGACGACGACCTCGACACCGACCTCAGCCGCCTCCGGCTGCCCCAAAAAACCCTCTTCGACGACCACGGCGTGGTTAAGTAGACGGCTAGGTATTAATCCAGCGGAAAACTAATGGTCCTGATTGGGCTGCAGTCCTATTCTTCTCGCTAAGGCAATTAAAGGATGATGACTTATTGATCGAGCCGGCTCGTGCTACCTCAGCCCGCCATCAATTCCTCATTCTTCATTCCTCATTCTTCATTAAAAATGCCTTTCCCCGAATTCAAACAGTCGCTCGATTACGCCGCGCTGGCCCGGCAGGTGCGGGGCTTCTGGGCCGAATACGACGTTTTCCGCCAGTCCATCGAAAGCCGGCCGGCCGAAAATTCCTTTGTTTTTTACGAGGGCCCGCCTTCGGCCAATGGCACGCCCGGCATCCACCACGTGATGGCGCGCACCGTGAAGGACATTTTCTGCCGCTACCAAACCTTGCTCGGCCGGCGCGTAGAGCGCAAGGGCGGCTGGGATACCCACGGCCTGCCCGTGGAACTGCAGGTGGAGAAGGAGCTGGGCATCACGAAGGAAGACATCGGCAAGACGATTTCCGTCGCCGAATACAACCAGCGCTGCCGCGAAACGGTGATGCGCTTCAAGGGCGAGTGGGACGAGCTGACGCAGCAGATGGGCTACTGGGTTGACCTCGATAACCCGTACATCACGTTCGAGGCGGAGTACATCGAAAGCTGCTGGGCGCTGCTCAAACGCCTCTACGACAAGGGCTACCTCTACAAAGGCTACACGATTCAGCCCTACTCGCCGGCCGCCGGCACGGGCTTGAGCAGCCACGAGCTGAACCAGCCGGGCACCTATAAGGATGTAAAAGATACCACGGTGGTGGCGATGTTTCGGGTAGTTCCTGATTTCAAGAGCGAGAAATTTCAGAGCTTCATCGGTGCTACCATTGGAGCAGAGGAAAAAAATGGCACCATTCCACAAATCTTCGTCCTAGCTTGGACCACCACCCCTTGGACGTTACCGGCTAATACAGCTTTAGCTGTAGGGAATAACATCCGTTACGTGCAGATTCAAACGGTTAACCCTTACACCAAGGAGTTGATCCACGTAATCCTTGCTGAACCCTTAGTGAGTCGTTACTTCTCAGAAGAGGGAGAAATGAATCGAGGTGGTTCTGCGAAAGAAGCCACACAAGCGTCTTTTCCGGCGTACATCTCAGGAGAGAGTAATATTCTGCCTTGGATTCGAGAAACAGAGTGGCTAGGTCGTGAGCTTGTCGATACTCGCTACGAGCAGCTTTTTCCCCAAATCCAGCCGGAAAATGTGGAAAACGCCTTCCGCGTCATCGCCGCTGATTTCGTGACGACCGAGGACGGCACCGGCGTCGTCCATATTTCGCCCACATTCGGCGCCGACGACTTCCGCGCCGCCCAGCTTGCAGGCGTCCCGGCGCTGATGGTAACCGATGCGGAGGGCAAGCCAATGCCCATCGTGGACCGCACCGGCAAGTATGTGCCCCAGATGGGCGAATGGGCCGGCCGCTACGTGAAAAACTACACGGGCGTGGACGAAAAGGCCTTTCCGAGTCTGGACGTGGACCTGGCCGTTCACCTGAAAACGACTGGCCGGGCGTTCCGGGTCGAGAAGTACGAACACCCGTACCCGCACTGCTGGCGCACCGACAAGCCGGTGCTGTATTACCCGCTCGATTCGTGGTTTATCCGCACCACGGCCGACAAGGACCGGCTGATTGAACTGAACCGTAGTATCAATTGGAAACCGGAAAGCACCGGTACCGGTCGGTTTGGCAACTGGCTCGAAAACCTGGTCGATTGGAACCTGAGCCGCTCCCGCTACTGGGGAACGCCGCTGCCCATCTGGCGGACCGAAGACGGCAAGGAGGAAATTTGCATCGGCTCGGTAGCGGAGCTACGGTCAGAGATTGCGAAGGCCGTCGCGGCCGGAGTAATGGATCACGACACGCTCGACGAACACCATCTCGCCACCCGCGAAGGCCATCAGGGGCTGGACCTGCACCGCCCTTACGTGGACGAAATCGTGCTGGTGAGTGCCACCGGTCGGCCGATGCGCCGCGAGACTGATCTGATCGATGTCTGGTTTGATTCCGGCGCAATGCCCTACGCGCAGTGGCATTATCCGCTGGAAAACGGCGAGAAATTTCGGCAGAACTACCCCGCCGACTTCATCGCCGAAGGCGTGGACCAGACGCGCGGCTGGTTCTTCACGCTTCACGCGCTGGCCGTGCTGCTGGAAGACTCGGTGGCGTTCAAGAACGTGATTGCCAACGGGCTGGTCCTCGACAAGGACGGCAACAAGATGAGCAAGCGCCTCGGCAATGCCGTCGATCCTTTTGCCACCATCGCCCAGTATGGCCCCGACGCCACGCGCTGGTATATGATTGCCAACGCCCCACCTTGGGAAAACCTCAAGTTCGATGTGGCCGGCATCGTGGAAGTGCAGCGCCGCTTCTTCGGGACGCTGACGAATACCTACGCCTTCTTCGCGCTCTACGCTAACCTCGACGGTTTCCAAAAGAAACTTAATGCGCTTTCGGATACAGAAAGCCGCACCGAGCTGGACCGCTGGATTCTGAGCAAGTTGCACACGCTAACCGGCGAAGTGCGCGGCCATTTCGACGCCTACGACCCTACCAAAGCCGCCCGCTCCGTACAGGATTTCGTAACCGACCAGCTCTCAAACTGGTACGTCCGGCTCTCGCGCGGGCGCTTCCGTAAAGGCGACCTGACGGCCGACAAGCAGGCTGCCTACGAAACACTGCACGAGTGCCTGCTGACGGTGAGCCAGTTGATGGCCCCTATTGCGCCGTTCTACGCCGAATGGCTCTACGGCAACCTCGTAGAGAACCAGCACGGGGCCGAAGCGGGCGCCTCGGTCCATCTGACGCTGCTGGCGGAGCCAGACGGCGCGCGGATCGATACCGGGCTGGAAGCCCGAATGGCGCTGGCCCAGCAGGTTTGCTCGCTGGGGCACTCGCTGCGGAAAAAAGCGGCCATCAAGGTGCGCCAGCCGTTACCGCGCCTGCTGGTGCCGGTGCTGACCGAAGCCGCCGCCGCCGACTTGCGCCTTGTGGCCGACCTGATTGCCGCCGAGCTGAACGTGAAGGCAGTAGAGCCGATGAATCAGGAAACGAGCCTGCTCATCAAGAGCGCCAAGCCCAACTTCAAGACTGTGGGCAAGCGCTTCGGCCCGCGCCTCAAAGCCGCTACTGCCGTCATTCAGGCCTTGAGCCGCACCGATATCGACGCCCTGGAAACCACCGGCGCGCTAACCGTGACGGTGGAAGGCACGACGGAAGTGCTGACGCCGGCCGACGTGGAAATCCGGACCGAAGACGTGCCGGGCTACGCTTCAGCCACCGAAAATGGCGTCACGGTAGCCCTCGACCTGACCATCACCGACGCGCTGCGCCTCGAAGGTGTGGCCCGCGAACTGGTGAACCGGCTACAAAATCTGCGCAAGGAATCCGGGCTGGACGTGCAGGACCGTATCCGCATCCGGCTGGCCGATTCGCAACCCGATCTGAACGCCGCCATCGCCGCCCACGGCGAGTTGGTGCGCGCCGAAGTGCAAGCCCTGACGCTGGAAGTGGCGCCCGATGTCGTCAGCGAAACTCTGCTGACGTTTGACGAATATTCGGTGGCAGTTGCGTTGGAAGTAGCCGTTTAGATTCCTTTCTCCCGCCATTGCGCAATCTTTTACGTGAAGTTGCGCAATGTCTTCTCCGTGACCACTCCGCGAAGCGTTACGCTTAACGCTGCGTGACTTTGCGAGAAACGCGTAAAAAACCCATCAATTTGGACCATCCTGCTAAAACCGGCCCGGCCCGCTACTACTTAGCCGCGCTGGCCATCATCCTGCTCGACCAAGCCGTCAAGTACCTCGTTCACACCCGAATGCTGATGGGGCCGGCCGGCGAGATCAAGCTGCTTGGCGAGTGGTTCAAGCTCCATTACACCCTCAACCCCGGAATGGCCTTCGGCGTGGAACTGGGTTCGGTGTACGGCAAGCTGATTCTGACCGTCTTCCGCTTGTTTGCGATGGTGGGTATTGGCTACGCGCTCTACAAGTTCTGGCGCGAGCGGGTGCACCCCGGACTACTATGGTGCGGCGGGCTGATTCTGGGCGGGGCCGTCGGCAACCTGATCGACTCGCTTTTCTACGGCCTCTGGTACGGCAATGCTCCATTCGGCGCGCCGATGAAGCCATTTTATGGACAGGTAATCGATATGTTCTACCTCGACCTCTACCAGGGCACCCTGCCGAACGCGTTGCCCGTCGTGGGCGGCACCTTCGTCTCGCTCTGGCCGATCTTCAACGTGGCCGATTCGGCCATTTTCGTCGGCGTGGTGCTGATTATGCTGAACCAGAAGCGGTTTTTTCCGCAGCCGCCGGTTGCCTGATATCAAGCCCTGTCTGGTGCTTTTCCA
Source organism: Hymenobacteraceae bacterium (assembly GCA_031426455.1). Lineage (GTDB taxonomy): Bacteria > Bacteroidota > Bacteroidia > Cytophagales > Hymenobacteraceae > JANNMJ01. Next base: position 9,712 of record JANPLI010000074.1, read on the forward strand.
ATGACTCCGCCGCTTCTCCAGGTCTGCAACCTACGCCTGCGTTTCGGCCCGACTGAGGCGCTGAAAGGCGTGGACTTCGAGGTGCGCGCGGGTGAAACAGTGGCGCTGGTGGGGGAGTCGGGCTCCGGTAAATCGGTCACGTCGCTGGCGCTGATGGGCCTGCTGACGGCCGGCGAGCTGACCGGCGAGGCCGTGTTTCAGTCGAGCCGCTTCGGCGAAGTGGATTTGTTGCGGACGCCGGAGCGGCGCTTTCAGCAGCTGCGCGGGCAGGAAGTGGCGATGATTTTTCAGGAGCCGATGTCGGCCCTGAACCCCGTGCACCGATGCGGCGCGCAGATCGAGGAAGTGCTGCGGCAGCACCTCGTGATCAGCCCCTCCGAGGCGCGGGAACGCGCGCTGGAACTGCTGATCTCCGTGCGTCTGCCCGACCCGGCCCGCGCGCACCACGCCTATCCGCACGAACTCAGCGGAGGGCAGAAGCAGCGCGTGATGATTGCGATGGCAATGGCCTGTAACCCGGCGCTGCTCATCGCCGACGAACCCACCACCGCGCTGGACGTGACCGTACAGGCCGAGATCCTGCACCTGTTGGCCGACTTGCAGCGCGAGCACGGGATGGGGATGCTCTTCATCACCCACGACCTGGGCGTCGTAGCCGACATCGCCGACCGGGTACTCGTTCTCTACCGCGGCGAGTTGGTGGAAAGTGGCTCCGTGAAAGCCATTTTCCAGAACCCGCAGCACCCCTACACGAAAGGCTTGCTGGCCTGCCGCCCTCAGCGGACAGTCGTGCGCGCAGCCGTGCTGCCCACGGTGGCTGATTTCCTAGACGGCGCAACCGACCTAATAGCAACCCGGCAGCCTGCGCCACCGACCCGGATAGGGGAGGAGCTACTCCGCGCCGACCATCTGACGGTGCGTTACCCGATCAAGGGGGGATTCTTTTCCCGGGCCACGCGGTTCGTGACGGCGGTTGATAACGTCAGCCTGCGGCTCCACGTCGGCGAGACGGTGGCGTTGGTCGGCGAGTCGGGCTGCGGCAAGAGTACACTGGGCCGCGCGCTGCTGGGCCTGACCGACGTGGCCACGGGCGCGGTCAGCTTTGCCGGTGAAAACCTGACGACCTTTGCCGCCACCCGTTGGCTCGCTTACCGCCGGCAGGTGCAGTTGATCTTTCAGGATCCGCTCGCGGCGCTCGACCCGATGCAGACGGCTGGCAGTACGCTCACCGAACCGATGCGCGTTCACCGGCTGCACGGGCCGGAAGCCAGTCGCCGCCGCCGGGCGCAGGAGTTGCTGGAACGCGTTGGGCTGCGGCCGGAGCATTACCACCGCTACCCGCACGAGTTTTCGGGCGGGCAGCGTCAGCGCCTTTGCATCGCGCGGGCCCTCGCCCTGGAACCGCAGGTGCTGATTTGCGACGAATCGGTTTCGGCCCTCGACGTGTCGGTGCAGGCGCAGGTGCTGAACCTACTCAACCAGCTCAAGCGCGAACTGGGGCTGAGTATGCTCTTCATCACCCACGACCTCAACGTGGCCTGGTTCGTGGCCGACCGCGTACTGGTGATGCAGGCCGGCCGGGTGGTGGAGGAAGGGCCGTCGGACGCGCTTTTCGATGCGCCCCAGGCGGCGTACACGCAGCGGTTGCTGGCGGCGGTGCCGGGCCGGGGCGTTGATACGACCGCGTTTTAAATGGCCTTTGCGGCCTTTCGCGGTAGTTGCTTTTCGACGGACTGGCGGCCCGTCGCTACATTTCATATTATTTCCACGTGAAATCGTCGCGTGGTTACCTTCGGCGGCGGCGCCGTTACTTTCCGGCCGGATTGCCGTATTAGCCCGGTCCTTTTTTCTGTTTCGGCTTTTTAGGCTGCGTTTCGCGCCTCCGCCGAATCCATTTTTCCTTCGATGAACAAAAAAACCAAGCCGACCGGCGACGCCCCGCAGCGGGGCGACGGGTCTGCAGCCAAGTCCGCTGCTAAGCCTGCCGGCGAACGCCGCTCGGGCCGCACTACCAAAAAAGCGACCCCGGAGGGCGCCGTCACGGCCGCCCCCAAACGTGCACCTATCCTAACAGAGGCAGCCGTGCTGCGCGCCTTTGCCGACGAGGCGCCGGGCCAGAACGTGGCCTTCCGCACGCTCACCCGGCGTCTGGCTCTCAACGACCGCGAAGGCCGCGAGGTGCTGACCGAAGTACTGGCCCAGATGACAGCTACCGGTCAGCTCGACCAGCTCGACAACGCCACCTACGCGCTCCGCCGCCAGCCCGTCAAGCCGGAGCCGGTGTTTGCGTACCGTCAGCACGGCGTCGTGCCGGCCGCCGATAACGTGATCACGGGCCGGGTCGATCTGGCCGGGCAGAAGTTCGCTTACGTGATTTCGGAGGAGAGCGAAGTCGATGTGCGCGTCTTCACCGACAAGCTGCGCTTTGCGATGCAGGGCGATATCGTGCGCGTCCGGCTCCGGCCGAAAGCCCGGCCTAACCCGCGCGCCAATCGGGGCCGGGGTTCCGACGACGACCACCCGACCGGCGAAGTAGTCGAGATTGTGGAGCGCCGCCGCGAAGAATTGGTCGGGCGTCTGGTGCGCGGCAAACACGAGACGTTCGTGGTGCCCGACTTCCGCAAGATGTACTTCGACGTGGTAGTGAACCCCGCCGACCTCAACGGCGCGCAGGATGGCGACAAAGTACTGGTCCGAATCACGCAGTGGCCCGACGACCCCGACTTTGCGCCCACCGGCGTCATCAGTCAGGTCTTCGGCCCGGCCGGGCAGCACAACGCCGAGATGCACGCCATCCTGGCTGAGTTCGATTTGCCCACTGATTTCGATGCCGACGTGGAAGCTGAATCAGAAGCGATTCCGGTGGAGATTTCCGACGAAGAAATCAGCCGTCGCCGCGACTTCCGCGACGTGCTGACCTTCACCATCGACCCCGCCGACGCCAAGGACTTCGACGATGCGCTCTCGCTCCGCCATCTCGATAATGGCCACGTGGAAATCGGCGTTCACATTGCCGACGTGACGCATTACGTCAAGCCCGGCACGCGCCTGGAAGAGGAAGCCTTCAACCGCGCCACGTCGGTTTACCTCGTGGACCGCGTGGTACCGATGCTGCCGGAGCGCCTCTCGAACGGCCTTTGTTCGCTGCGGCCCGACGAGACGAAGTGTACCTTCTCGGCGGTTTTCGAGCTGGACCTGAACGGCAAAATGTACACCGAGTGGTTCGGCCGGACCGTCATTCACTCGAACCGGCGCTTTTCCTACGAGGAAGCCCAGGAGCGGATCGAGTCGGGTGCTGGCGACCTGGCCCCCGAAATCAACCTGCTCAACGGCATCGCCAAGCAGTTGCAGGCGCAGCGGTTCCGGGCGGGCGCGGTCTCGTTCGAGACCGAGGAAGTCAAGTTCAAGCTCGACGAAGAAGGCCGGCCGGTGTCGCTCTACGTCAAGGAACGGAAGGACGCGCACAAGCTCATCGAGGAGTTTATGCTGATGGCCAACAAGCGCGTGGCCGAGTTCGTGTACCGTCAGAAAGTGCGCGGCGCCGAGGCTTCGCCGACGATGGTGTACCGCGTTCACGATGCCCCCGACAAGGAGCGCATCGATACGTTCGCGCAGTTCGTGCGCAAGCTAGGCTATAAGCTCGACGTGGATGGCGACGTGAGCGCTGAACTGAACCGCCTGGGCAAGGCCGCCGAGGGCAAGCCCGAAGCGCCGATGCTCCAGACGCTGGCCGTACGCACGATGGCAAAGGCCATTTACACGACCCGGCCGGACGGCCACTTCGGACTGGCTTTCGCGCACTACTCGCACTTCACTTCGCCCATCCGCCGGTACCCGGATATGATGGCGCACCGGCTGCTGCAACACTACCTCGACCACGGCGCCAACGCCGACAAGGTGGCTGTCGAGAATCAGTGCCGCCACGCCTCCGAAATGGAAAAGCGCGCAGCCAGTGCCGAGCGGGCTTCCATCAAGTACAAACAGGTGGAGTATATGCAGACGGCCATTGGGCAGGAATTCACGGGCATCGTCTCGGGCGTCACGGAGTGGGGCGTCTTCGTGGAACTGGCCGAAAACAAGTGCGAGGGAATGGCCCGCCTTTCGGACCTGAACGAGTACTTCGAGCTGGACAAGGAAAACTACCGCCTCGTGAGCCGCAAGTCGGGCCGCGTGATTCGCTTCGGCGACACGGTGCGCGTCAAAGTAATGGCGGCGAATTTAACCGACCGTACCATCGATCTTGCGCTTGTCAAGTAAGGTGTGAGCAACGTCCGGCAACGGTAACTCGGACCCTGCGAAACCCCGCGCACCCTGCGAGCAAAAAACCCGGCCCGGCAGCAGAATGGACCCCAAATCCATTCCGCCGCCGGGCCGGTTACCTTTGTATCGGTCCCTTTTTCCGTTCCACCACGTTCCACGTGCCGCTTTCGTCCCTGACCCAGCTTCTCCACCACGCGTTGCAAACGGCCGACTACGGCCAGGAACCGCCCGAACTCTACGACCCGGTTCGGTACATTATGGCGCTTGGCGGCAAGCGCGTCCGGCCGCTGCTGGTGCTTCTGGGTGCGCACCTTTACGCCGACGACGTGACCGCCGTGGCGCCCGCCGCGCTGGCCGTGGAGATTTTTCACAACTTCACGCTCGTCCACGATGACCTGATGGACGCTGCCCCGCTGCGGCGCGGGCAACCCACGGTCCATCACCGTTGGAACCCCAACACGGCCATTCTAAGCGGCGACGTTATGCTGGTCCGCGCCTACGAGCAGCTTTTTCGGCACGTGCCGGATCAGCACCTGCGCCGCGCGCTCGCGCTGTTTTCCACGTGCGCGGCCGAAGTCTGCGAAGGCCAGCAACTCGATATGGTGTTCGAGACCCTCACCGACGTAACCGTGGCCGACTACCTGCGGATGATTCGCCTGAAAACGGCCGTCCTGCTTGGCTTTGCGCTGGAGCTGGGCGGCATTCTGCAAGGCGCTACTGACGCCGACGCGGCCCATCTGCGCGCTTTCGGCGAAGGCGTGGGCGTCGCTTTTCAACTCCGCGACGACCTGCTCGACGTGTACGGTGATGCCGCCACCTTCGGTAAGCAGGTCGGTGGCGACATCCTGGCCGCCAAGAAAACCTTCCTGCTCCTGACAGCCCAGCAGCAGTTGCCGCCCGCCGATCAAGCGCAACTGGCGGCGCTTCTGGCAGCAACTGATTTAGCATCCGCCGAAAAAGTCAGCCGCGTAACGGCCCTGTATGACCAGGTTCAGATTCGCCCCCAAACCGAGGCGCTCATCGAGCGAACCTACGCCGATGCCCTGGCGCACCTGGATGCCGTATCCGTCGCGGCGGCGCGCAAAATCACCCTCCGCCATCTGACGGATGAGCTAATGGACCGGGCTTCCTGAGGGAGTTGCTGGTTGCTGGTTTTTGGTTTCTGGTGGGGGCGTGCGTTACCTGCCTGTGCCTGGCTTTTCGTTTGATTCAGCTCCGCGTCGCTGCGTCACCTCCGCGCCTCTGCGGGAAATCACGTATGCAGGGCTTTCTTTCCACGTGGTACCGCGCCCTTTTTTGGCTCCGCTGATGAATCTCTTTGACTCCGTTGGCATCCTGCTGACCCCGACTTACCTGCTGCTCGGCATCACGGTGCTTACTTCCGTGTGGGCTTTTTCCGAACCGGACCTGATGGCCCGTTGGGTGCTGCGCCCGCATCTGGTCTGGCATCGGCGGCAGTGGTGGCGGGTACTGACGTCGGGGTTCGTCCATGCCGACTACGGCCACCTCGGCTTCAACCTTTTCACGTTCTTCTTTTTCGGCACCGAGATCGAGCGCGTCTGCCGGGGCTACTTTGGGCGCGGGCTAGGTACGGCCGCCTTCCTGCTGATCTATCTGGGCGGTATTATCATCGCCAATTTGCCCACCGTTTATCAGGAGCGGAATAACTCGCAGTACGTCTCGCTCGGTGCCAGCGGTGGGGTAGCGGCCGTATTGTACGCCGGCATCATTCTGAATCCGCTGCGCAAGCTGTACCTGTTTTTTCTGCCGATTGGGATTCCGGGCTTCCTTTTCGGGGCGCTCTACGCCGGGTTCTCGCTGGTGCAGGCCCGCCGCCAGGTGGCTGACGGCATCAACCACAGTGCCCATCTGGCGGGCGCACTCTACGGAGTGGTGATTATGCTGGCGCTGATTCCGCAGGCCGCGCCACTCTTTCTAGAGCAGTTGATGGGCTGGTTTGGCCGGTAGATTCGGTCCCTGCCCGTGCCGGTTTTTTGCGTCTGCTACGGTCGTTTTGGGGCCTCGTACCAGGGTAAAACCGCCGCCCTCACGGCCCGTCGTGGCTCCCGATTGGCTCCTTTTCACTGTTCAACTAGTGTAACGTTCGGCCCGTTTTGAGGGGTGTTTTCCACGGATTTTCACTAGAAACGTAACAGAAGTGTTTCACGTGAAACACTTCTGTTACCCCAGCGTTACGCCGTTCCACAGCTTCAGCGGGGGCTATAGAGTTTCAAGAGTAGGGCGTTGTAGTCCTCCAACAGCCGGACGTATTTTTCCTGCAAGACAATCAGGGCCTTAGCTGGATCTGTAACAGAGCCTGTAAGAAGGGTGGGGGTGGACGTTACAGATGGCGAAGGAGATGATAAAACAGGGGCTGTAACGTCAGTGCCATCAAATGTAACGACGCGCCCGATCAGCTCGCCCACGCGTTTTACAAAGGCTTCGTCGAGTGTCTCTTCCCGAAACTTGCGGTAGATGGTCGGACGTGTAATGCCGAGGTCCTGAACCAGGCGGGAGATCGACACACCCGACTGTTTGATAGCATCTTGCAGAATCTCTCCCTGGTGCGGCATCGGCGTAAACTGTAACGAAAGAAGGGGGCGGGCCCTGTAACGGCAGTGCAATAATACAGCCGTCGAGAGACAGTGTAACGCAAGCCGGACTTGTAACGAGTAACGGCGCGTTCGGCGTTACAGTTTACAGTTTGGTTGAGACACCGTAACGTTCCGGTCGGACCCGTATTTTTGCCGAATCATTCATTTCAAGCTTTTGGTCCGCACCGATGAAAAAATTTCTGCTTCTGATTCTCGTCCTCGGTGTGGCCGGTTATGCCTACTGGCGCTACACCACGTCGCGCCCCACTTATGCGCTTCGGCAGGCGCAGCAGGCCATCCAGGCGCACGACGCGGCGGCCTTTGATCGGTACGTGGACGTGGAAGCCATCAGCACCCAACTCCTCACCGACCTCACGGCGCAGCGCAGCCTGCTGGGGGCGCTCAACCCGGCGTCGTGGGTGGTGCGCGGCCTGAGCGGAATGGCACGGCCCGCCCTCGCGGCCGGTGCCAAGCGGCAGGTCGATGCGTTCGTGGAAACCGGTTCGCTGGAAAAAGCCCGGGCCGAAGGCGGGAAGTTTTCCCTGGCCGGATTGGTGACGAAAGTGGTCTCGGATTCCTCCGAATTTAAGGGCGTAACCTACGAGCGGGTGCTCGATAACGGCACCGCCGAAGTAGGTATCGCCTTCACTCAACCACGCTACGACACGACGCTCGTAGTCAACCTCCGCCTCCGCGACCGGGGCGACCATTGGCAGGTAACGGAAATCGTCCGCCCCGGCGAAATCTTCGGCCACGTCGGCCGGATGGAAAAGGACCGGCTCCTGAAACGGCTGGTACGGTAAGCGCGGGTTCGCCTTCGCGTCGGGCGACTGGCTTCTACAAAAACACCACTTCCACCACGCCGTTGCCATTGGGGGCGCCGCCGTGTTCGTTCACGCGGCGCAGAATTTCGGTGCGGCCCAGGTAAAGCTGGTGCCGCAGCGGGGCCGAAGCGATTCGTACGAACAGCTTACGGTTCTGGAAGTACAGCTCGGTGGTTTTCTGCGCCACGGGGCGGCCCATCAGCTGCTCCCAATCGGCGATGATCGCCGTTTCGGCCAGCTTGCCCTGCAACTGGTACGCCCGGATCAGGTCCTGGAGCGTGTCTTTCAGCGGCTGGGTTTCGGCTTTGCGCCGGTTGGGGTTAGGGGGCGTTCGCATCGATAGGGGGAAGATACGGGGGCAGTAATCGTTAAGCGCGGGCGGGCACCGGGGCTGCCGTCACGCGCCCGTTTTCCACGCGGAACTCGGCCATTTCTGAGGTCAGCGGGCGGAGCAGGGCGGCGGCGCGGTGCGGGTGCGAGTCGGTCAGGAAAACCTGGCCGAAGGTACCGTCGGCCACCAGCGTCAGCAGGCGTTGAATCCGGCGTTCGTCGAGACGGTCGAAAATGTCGTCCAGCAGTAATAAGGGGCGCGTATGGTGGCGCGCGGCCAGTAACTCGAATTGGGCGAGCTTCAAGGCAATCACAAACGATTTTTGTTGCCCCTGCGAAGCCAGTTGCCGGACCGGGCGTGGCGTCTGGTCGTAGCCGATAGGCGGCGGTAGGAGCAGAAACTCGAAGTCGTCGCGGTGCGGCCCCACCGTCGAGCGTTCGGCGGCCAGGTCGCGGCGCTGGTGGTCGGCCAAGAGCTGCGCGAAGTCTGTGTCCAGGAGTTGCGACCGGTACGTCAGCGCCACCGACTCCGCGCCGTCGGTCAGGTGGGCGTAGTGCCGCTGAAAAAGCAGCTCGAACGAAATCAGAAACCGGGAACGGGCCTCCGTCAGAGCCGAGCCGAGGGGGACGAGTTGGTCGTCGAGCACGGCCAGCAACTCGCGGTCGAAGGTCCGGCGCTCGCCGAAATGCTTCAGCAGTGCGTTGCGCTGGCGCAGCACCTGGTTGTAGCGCAGCAGGGTATCGAGGTACGGCGCGTCGAGCTGCGAAAGTAGACCATCGAAAAAACGGCGGCGCTCCTCGCTGCCCTCGCGCACCAGATCAGTATCGTACGGCGAAAGCAGCACCACCGGAAACCGCCCGATGTGTTCGGCCAGGCGCTCATAAGGCGCCTTGTTGAGCAACACGGTTTTCTTCTGAGCGGTGTGCAGGTTCACCTGCACGATTTCGGCCGACAGCGCGCCTGCGCCGGGCAGCGGCGGCTCGTCGTTCCGCTGAAAGCGCCCGCGCACCATCGCGTAGTCGGCGCCGTGCTGAATACTGAGGCCGTCGGTGGGCGAGAAGGCGCTTTTGGTGAGCGCCAGGTAGTGAATCGCGTCGAGCAGGTTCGTCTTGCCGGAGCCGTTGGGGCCCGTGAAGCAGTTCACGCGCCGGGCCAGCGCCAGGTGGGCCTCGTCGTAGTTCTTGAACAGGAGCAGGTCGAGGCTTTCGAGGTGCATCAGCGGGCTGGCAGGGCAGGAGGGAAGACCGGGCAAAACGGCCCAATGGTGGAAAAGCCCCGGATGCTTCGTATTTTCGCGGGCTAATTGGCGCTCGCTGAGATTATTCCCAGCCGGGTGCCACTCAGGCCGGGCCGCAAGGGGGGCGTAAAGGTCGGGCGGGGCGGGCACGTAGCTGCCACCGTCAGGGTTTACGCCAAACCAAATCACGGGGCTTGGGGCTTTTTTTCTATCGCATTCACTTCGCAAGCGCCTCGAAATCAAGAGATGGCCGAAACGAACGTCAAAGCGGCTCCGCGCCGCGCTGCTAAAACACCGGCTGCTTCGGCCGCAACCTCCACCAGCCCCAACGGCAACGGTTCGGTTGCGCCCAATGGGGCCGCCGCTCACCTGGCCAGCGCCGCCGCGCCGGGCTTCAGCAAAGAAATGTACCTGGCCTGGTTCGAGCAGATGCTGCTGATGCGGCGTTTCGAAGAGAAGGCCGGGCAGCTCTACGGGCAGCAAAAGATCAAGGGGTTCTGCCACCTCTACATCGGGCAGGAAGCCTGCGTGGCGGGCGCCGTGAGTGCCTGCCGCCCCGGTGATAAGTGGATTACCGCGTACCGCGACCACGCCCACCCCATCGCGCTGGGTACCTCGCCGGATGCGGTGATGGCTGAGCTAATGGCCAAAGCCACCGGCTGCTCGAAAGGCAAAGGTGGCTCGATGCATATGTTCGACCGGAAGGCCAACTTTATGGGCGGCCACGGCATCGTGGGTGGGCAGGTGCCGCTGGGCGCCGGCATCGCTTTCGCCGAGCAATACAACGGCACCGGCAACCTCTGTATGTGTTATATGGGCGACGGCGCCGTGCGCCAGGGCGCCCTGCACGAGGCGTTCAATATGGCGATGCTTTGGAAGCTGCCAGTTGTGTTCGTGATCGAGAACAACGGCTACGCAATGGGTACCTCGGTGCAGCGGACCTCGAACGTGACGGAGCTCTACAAGCTCGGCGCGAGCTACGAGATGCCCGCGGAATCGGTGAATGCGATGCGCTGCGAGGATGTGCATCAGGCCGTAGCCCGCGCCGCCGACCGTGCCCGCCGGGGCGACGGCCCGACGCTGCTCGAATTCAAAACCTACCGTTTCAAGGGCCACTCGATGAGCGACCCGGCGAAATACCGCACCAAGGACGAGCTGGAGCAGTACCGGAATCAGGACCCGATCGAATCCGTTCGGGCCACGATACTGGAAAAGCAGTTTGCGACGGAAGAAGAACTGACCGCGCTCGACGAACGCATCAAGGCGCGGGTGCAGCAGTCGGTAGAATTCGCCGAAGCTTCGCCTTACCCCACGCCCGACGAGCTGTTCAAGGACGTGTACGTGCAGACCGACTACCCCTACATTCAGGTTTAACTTATTTTGGCGCGCGCCGTGCGGGAAACTGCCGGGCGTCCTTTCGTTTTTCGCCTTCTTTTTTGATTTCGGGAACGTCGATGCACCGGGGTAAATTGACTGACCGTCAAGCCCCAAAGCACCGCACTTTTCTTCCCGCCGACCCCAATGGCCAAGCCCCAGAATTTCGTCCCGCAGCGCCCGACCGGCCCGACGCCCAAGTCCATCCGTAACCAGACGCCCGAGGAGCGGGAGCGCGGTGTCCAGCAGGCAGACCCCAACTTCGGCGACCCCGAAGCGCAGGCCGCTGCCCGTGCCGCTGCCGAGTATGCCGCCGCCAACCCTAACGCCCCGGAACTGGCGGCTCCCGGCACGTCGGTCCTCGAAGATGCCGACCTGCTCGCCGACCGCCTGGAGCGGAGCGAAGAATTCCTGGAGCGCAACCGCAACCTGCTACTTGGCGTCCTGGGCGTGGTGGTAGCCGTGATTGCAGGCGTGCTGGGTTTCTACAAGTATCAGTCGTCACAGGACGAGACGGCGCAGGGCAAGCTCTTCCCGGCGGTTTACTACTTCGAAGCCGATTCGCTGAAGCAGGCCCTGAATGGCGACGGCCAGAACTCCGGCCTGCTGGCGATTGCCGACGAATACGGCTCGACCAAAGCCGGCAACCTGGCCCACTTCTACGCCGGCGTGGCGCTGCTCAAGCAAGGCAAGTTCGCCGATGCCGACAAGCACCTGGCTGACTTTTCCTCCGACGACCTGCTGCTGCAAGGCCGTGCCTACGCCCTGCGCGGCGATGCTGCCCTGGAGTTGAAGGACAATGCCAAAGCCGCCGAGTTCTATCTGAAAGCGGCCGACTACAAGGCGAACCCCTTCTACACGCCCGGCTACCTGCTGAAAGCTGCGATGGCGCAGGAAGAGAACAAGGACTTCGCGGGCGCCGTCAAAAGCTACGACCGCATCCTGAACGACTACCAGGTTTCCTCGGAAGCCAACGATGCCAAGCGCCTGCGCGCCCGCGCTGCTGCCCTGGCCGGTAAGGAGTAATCGGGCGGTAAAGCCCATCGGTTTTGCCCAAGCGGCGCTCGTCTTTCCGGACGGGCGCCGCTTGGCGCGTTTAGGGGAGCTTAGAGCCGTTTCGGACTCGCTGTACGGGTGACTCCCGGCAAAACGTAACGCCGACTACCAGTCGGCGCGGGTTTGGGGTACCACGCGCCGACTGGTAGTCGGCGTTACAACCGTATACTGACTCCGAAACTGCTCTAGTGCGGACGGGTGCCTTGTTTTCAAGCCGGAATCCCCTTCTTGCCGGACCTTCGTGCCGGGAGCGGCCTCGTGGCGGTTCCCGGCTTTACTTATGACGTTTTCGCTCCAGCTTCTGCTTACCGCCGCCGTCGCGGCGGGCACCCTGGCGGCCTGCACCAGCGGGCGCCCGGCCACCCCTGCTTCCACCGCTTCCGTTCCAGCCGCTGCCGTGTTGCCTCCGCCCCCTGCCGCTACTTCCGTCGTGCCGCTTTATCAGGCGGAAGCCTTCACCGTCTGGCCCGACCGCGTGGAGCAGGCCGGTATGGTGGCGCGGGCCGAATCGGCGACGCAAATCACGTCCACGTACCAAAGCCCGGCATCGGCGACGTTCAACCGGCAACTCGAATTCAAATTTGCCCTCAACGGCCGCGACAACGAACTGCCCATCGGCGTCAATCACCGCCTGACGCTACTACCCGGCGCCGCCGGCCGGACGGTGGCGGCGCCCGTCATCGTGTTCGGCCAAAAGCTGAACGACGAGCGCCCCGCCCCGCCCGAGGGGCCGTACCTGGAACCGGACACCCGCCTGAAGCTGCGCCTCGACCTGCGGCCCGTGCTGGCGGCGTTCAAAAAGCAGGGCCATTTCGACGCCTTCAATGGCCAGCGGATTTATCAGCAGGACTTTAAGGGCGTCTTCGTGGCGGGCGGCTCGGAGCCGCTGGGCTGGGATTTTGACAACCTCGCCGCCCGGCCGCAATACCAGCTTCAGGACCCCGACGGCGACGGCCTCTACGAAATCGAGTTGCTGCTGAACCCCGGCGGCGGCGCCGTGAAGACGGAACCCCGCACCTGGAAGCTGACCCAGGACCTGACCGCCCTGCCGCAATACCATTCCGGCCAGCCGCTGGTGGATGCGCTCTGGAACCTCTCGCTGGAAGAAATGCTGCTCGACATCCGCCCGGACCAGACCTTTATGGCCGGCGCCAAATGGGACGGCGTCTGGACCCGCGACATCTCGTACAGCATCGTGCTGAGTCTGGCGCACCTACGGCCCGACATCGCAATGAACTCGCTCCGCCGCAAAGTGACGCCCGACGGCCGCATCATTCAGGACACTGGGACCGGCGGGTCGTGGCCGTGTTCTTCGGACCGGCTGGTATGGGCGCTGGCCGCCTGGGAGGTGTACCTCGAAACCGGCGACCGGGCCTGGCTGCGCGAAGCGGCCACGGTCATCAGTAAAAGCCTGCAAGCCGACGCCGCCGTGGTGGCGAGCGGCGGGCTGGTGCGGGGCGAATCGTCGTTTCTCGACTGGCGGCAGCAGACCTACCCGCGCTGGATGCAGCCAGCGGATATTTACGAGGCGCGCGCCCTGGGCACGAACGCGCTTTACGTGCAGGCGCTCCGCGTAATGGCGCTGATGCGGACCGCGCTGGGCGAATCCAGTGCCGATGCGACCGCTGCTGCCGACAAACTGGCCGCGCACGTCAATGAAAAGCTTTGGAACGGGGCCACCAACTATTACGGCCAGTACCGGTACGGCCCGCGTGGCGGCCAGGCCCTTTCGCCGCGTTGGGAAGCGCTGGGGGAAGCGCTTTGCATCCTGCACGGCATTGCCGACGGGGCGCAGGCGGGTAGCCTGGTTCAGCACGGCCCGCGCCTGAGCTGGGGTACGCCCACGGTGTGGCCGATGCTGCCGGGCATTCCGCCGTACCACAATCAAAGCGTCTGGCCGTTCGTGCAGGCTTACTGGACCTGTGGAGCGGCGCGCGCCAACGCCCCCGACGAAGCCCTGACTTGGGGCCTGGCTTGCCTTTACCGGCCGGCGGCGCTTTTCCTGACCAACAAGGAAAATGTGAACGCGCTGGACGGCGACTTCAAGGGCACCGAAATCAACTCTGACCGCCAGCTCTGGAGTGTGGCCGGGACGCTGGCTTCCGTGACGCGGGTGCTGTTCGGAATGGCATATGCCCCGGACCAGCTCACCTTCCGGCCCGTCGTGCCCGCCGCTTACGCGGGCGAAAAAACGCTGCGGAACTTCCGCTACCGGGCTGCCACGCTCACCATTCAACTGCGCGGCACGGGCCGTACGCTGCGCACGGCCACCCTGGACGGCCAGCCGCTGCCTACCATCGAGGGGGCGGCCAGCGTGCCCGCCAACCTGACAGGCGCCCACGCGCTGGTGCTCGAACTGGCCAACGATGCGCCCGCCCCCGTGCCCAGCCGGGGTGGGCGTGATGAACCCCATTGGGTGCAACCCGTGGCGACGCCCGAAACCCCGCTCGTGCAGTTGCTACCCACGGCCCTGACCTGGGCCGCCGTGGAAAATGCCGTCGGCTACGTGCTGTATCAGGACGGGCAACGCGGCCCCGACCTCGGTGCGGCCACCAAGTATGGCCTGCCTGCCACCGCGAATGCGCCGGCCCTCAGCTACTACCAGGTGCTAGCAGTAGATGCGGACGGCCGCGAATCGTTTCTGAGTGAACCAGTGGAGGTGGTTGTCCCCGGCGCCCGGCAGCACGTCAAGCCCACTGCGGGGTTGACGAAAACAGGGCCCGGTCAGTCGCAGCTCCCGGGTTTCACGGGGGGGGGCTTCGTCCTGCTCCCGAAAGAAGCCAGCCCGTTGTCGTTCGAGGTGCGCCTGAAAGAGGCTGGGCGTTACGAGGTCGAAATCCGCTACGCCAACGGCTCCGGCCCCGTGAACACCGATAATAAATGCGCTCTCCGGACGCTGTACGCCGATGGCCAACGCGTCGGGCCTATCGTAATGCCCCAGCGCGGCGCCGGCGAGTGGGCCAACTGGGGCTACTCCAACGCCCTGCGGGTACCGCTGACGGCCGGCGTCCATCGCCTGGAGCTGCGCTACGACGGTGCCACCGACGCCAATATGAATGCCGAAGGCATCAACACCGCCCTGATCGACGAACTGCGCCTGACCCGCACCCGCGACCAGCGCAACTGACCCACATTTGGCCGCCGCATCGGGCTGGCGAGGCATCTTCGCCGAAAAACCCGTATTTTTCGGAACCCCTCGTCTTATCGCCCCTTTCCGAACGCTTATGTGGCTCCTGACAACCTGCGGCTTCTTCAGCGTCGTGCAAAAGCCGGAAGACGGCGCCCCGGATACGCTCACGGTGCGCGCCCGCGTCCGGGCCGACCTCGACGCGCTGCGCACCCGCTACCTGCCGGAACTGGGCGAAACGTCTGTCCGCATCCATTCCGATTACCGCTACCGGGCCACTGCCCCGCGCGCCGCGCTGGCCGCCGCAATGAGCCGAATCGTGGAAGATCTGACGTACGGCAATTTCAAGAGCGCCGTGGCCCTGACGCAAGGCCGCGAGCGTGCTGATGTATACCACGATGTCTGGGACGTGCTGTACGGCCTCCAGACCCGCGCCGAACGCCGGGAGGCCGACAAGTAGGCCCGCCAGCCGCTTCCGGCGGGGCAACGCAAGCTGCGAGCGCTGACAGATGGTTTTGGCTCCGGCATCACACAATGATGTGGTTTTGAGCGGAAACGCGGGCCGGAGCTTGCAATCGCCTGGGGTGAGCCGGTAAATTTGGGGAATAGATGCTGGATTTCTGCTGCCCGTTTTGCTGACTGCGACGGCTCGGCGCATCGTCGTTACCTGCTGCTGCCGGTTTTATGAAGGCGCAGCGCATCATTTTTACCTATGCCTGTTCGCCCTACTTTCTTCTCGCTGACGGCGCTGGTGGCGCTGGTACTTTGCCTGACCCTGCCGTTGGGCAGTTGCAAAAAGGTCACGGCTACGAAGACCATCAGCGTCTCCCTGGAGGCCAATCTGACCCTCAACGTAGCCTTTACCGATTCGCTGACGGGGGCCTGGACCACGATTCTCGATTCCGACGAAAACGTCGATGTGCGCACCAATCGGGCAAATATCAAGAACATCACGATTGAGCGCCTGACCTACGTCGTGGATACTTACAGCGGCCCCACGGGCGCGACCGGCAGCGGCAACTGGAAGTTCTATGCGACCGACTTGCCGGGTACGGTCTTCCCGCTCGTATCGGCCCGCGCGGTCGATTTTGGGGCCCTCTTAGCCAGTGGCGCCGAACAGGAATTACCCGTCAATGCCGCCACGCAGGCCAAGCTGGTGGAGTTGATTAAGGCTGGTAAAACGGTCACCTTCGCTTTCGAGGGCGCCGTCACCGACAAGCCGGTGTCCGCCCGTTTCAAACTGCGGCTTGCCACGCGGGTGCAGGTCGGGCTGTAAACGTCAGACAGGAGCGCGGCTTTATGCGTCGTCTGCCTCGTCAGGCGTTTCTTCTGTGCAGTCAGTCAGGCCACTCGTTTGTAGCACCTCGTTTACGGCGTCACGGCTCAGGTCGCTTTCGTAGCCTTTGGCCGCCAGGAAGGTCAGGATTTTGTAGCGTCGTTTCAGCGGGTGCAGGTCGGTTAGGGTACGGTTTTTTTTGGCTGCCAACGCCCGCAGGTTTTCCCAGTACTGGTCCGGGTCGATTTCCGTCAGCGCGAGTCGGATGCAGGCTTCTGACAGACGTTTCTCGCGCAGCCCCTGCATAATCAGGCGGCGCCCCCAGCGGCGCTGGTTCTTGCCGCGCACGTAGGAGCGGGCGAAGCGCTCTTCGTCAATGAATTTCTGGCCGATCAGGTCCACGATCAACTCCTCGATCTGGTCCGGCTCCAGCTCCCATTCGCGCGCTTTTACCCGCACCTCGTGCTGCGTACGCTCCTGATATGCGCAGTAGGCGGCGGCTTTCACAAGGGCTTCCTTGTACGTCATCGTCGTGAACCCTCGTTTTTTGCTTGTTGATCAGCCGGATTCCGCTTGAAGCTTATAGCTGACTGCTCAAGAAGGACCGCCTGACAGTACTACGCCGGAAAATCGGTCGGCAGGCCGAGGTATTCGAACGCCTCGAATTCCTTGAGCGTCGCCTGATATTTGGCTTTGGCCACGCGGTAAGCCATTGCGCCGAGCGGCAAATGGACGGGGGGCTTCGCGAGGCGCACCAGGTCGAACATTGCCTGAGCAGCGCGCTGAGGGTCGCCAATCTGCGTGCCGCTGTAGCCTTCGATCTCATCGACGCTCTTGTCGATGTGGGCGTAGTCGGGTAGGTTGGTACGCTGGTGCGTCGCCGAACGGCCGGCCCAGTCGGTGCGGAACGGGCCAGGTTCGATATTGGTCACGTGGATGCCGAGCGGCTCCAGTTGGCGCGAGAGCGAGATGCCGATGCCTTCGAGGGCGAACTTCGAGCCGTTGTAGATGCCCGCGGCGGGCATTCCCTGCAAGCCGCCAATGGAGGTGATGTTCAGGATATGCCCGCTTTTGCGCGCCCGCAGGTGCGGCAGCACGGCCCGGATCACGCGCAGCGGCCCGAACACGTTCACGTCGAACTGGCGCTGTACTTCGGCATCGTCAATAGCTTCGATCGCTCCCAGCGAACCGTAGCCCGCGTTGTTGACCACCACATCGAGGTGGCCGAGGTGGGCAATGGCGTCGGCCACGGCCTGCTGTACCTGAGCTTCGTGGGTCACGTCGCAGACGACGCCCAGGCCGCGGGCGCCCGCCTGGCGGGTGAAGGCTTCGGCCTGCTCAGCCTGACGGAAAGTGGCAGCAACGAAGTCGCCGTTGGCGAGAGCCAGTTCAGCCAGCTCTTTGCCGAAGCCGGTGGAGCCGCCGGTAATGAACCAGTGCTTGGTCATTGGATTGGGGATTGGATAATGCTGGACGTGATGGATAAAAACGCGTGCCGGGAGCAGCGTTTTTGACGCATACGCCGTAGGGGCGGACGCTGCCTACCGGAGGCGCACTTTTTTCATTCGGTCACCCACCCGAAGCTGCTGCACCACGTCCTGCCCACGCGTGAGGCGGGCGAAAACGGTGTAGCGGCCGTCGAGGTGCGGGGCTGGCGTGTGCATCACGAACCATTGGCAGCTTTCAGTGTCGAAGCCCGACGAAGCCAGCCCCACGGCGCCGGTACCGAAGCCAAGGTCCGGGTGTAACTCGGTGCGAAGGGTGTAATCGAGCGAGCCGGAGCCGTCGCCGCGCGGATCGCCGCCCTGCGCCACAAAATTGGGCACCACCCGGTGAAAAGCCAGGCCGTCGTAAAATTTGGCCTTGACGAGGCGCACAAAGGTGGCCACCGACGCGGGAGCGGCGTCCACCAGCAATTCCAGCTCGATCACGCCGCGCTCGGTTTCCACTTCCACCCGCTGCCCCGTGCGGATTTTGCGCACCCGTCCCCAATCCGTCGGCTGTGGGGGCGGTAGTGCCAGCGCCGGCGCTGGCTGCTTGGTCAGAAACGCCAGCGTGCGGTCCAGTTCCTGGGCGGTTTCGATATCGCGGGGTAAGGTCAGCTTTTGCCGGGCGGTGCGCAAGGCGGCGATTTCCGTGGCATTTTCCGGCAAGTGCAGGGCCGGTTCGCGCAGCGTGGCGGCAGCGGCGCTCATCAGGCCCACATCCCCGCTTTCGAGGGCCCGGCGATAATAGCCCGCGAAAACCGGCGTCAGTTCGGCAGCGGGAAAATCCGGACGCAGTTGCAGGGCGGTCAGCGTTTCGAGCCCCGCCGCTGCGACGACCGGCCGCAGCGGTTGCCGGAAGGTTTCGGTGGCGATGAACGGGTGGTTGGCAAAGCGTTGCCCCAGCGCCCGGAGCAACGCGGCGCGACGATAATCGTCCGGGGCCTGGGCGTAGCGCGTTTCGATATCCTGCTGCACGGCGACGGCTTCCGCCGGAGTATGGGCCACCTTCAGGGCCACGGCCAGCAGCGTGGCTTGCACTTGAAAGTTGGTCTGGCGCCCGGCGCGCTTCCGGAAAAGGTCGGCGCCACCGGTCGCACCCTCGTCGGCGGGGGCGTTGGTCAGGAAAAAATCGGCGGCCGTGATGCGCACATTCGGGTCCGCATCTTCCAGGGCCTCCCAGGCGGCTTCTTTCACCTGCTCATAGCGTAGGCGGGCAGCCGCGCGCAGAGCGGCAATCCGGACGCGCGGGTCCGGAGCAGCCTGTAACAGGCTTACGATAGCATCCGCGGCTACGTCGGTCCGCACCTTGCCCAGTGCCTGGGTGGCAGCAATGCGGACTTCGACGCTCGAATCGGCGCGGGCAGCGTTCAGCAGGGGTGTTTCGAACTCGGTCAGGTCCAGCTTAGGGGTGCGGGCCAGCAGGTGGGCCGCCGCCAGGCGGGCGGCCACGGGCAGCGGTGGTGCCAGCAGCGCCACGGCGCGGGCTACGGCGGCATCGTTGATCACGCCGCGCGTGGCGGCGCGGTACAGGCCCCAGGCCCAACCGGCGCGGGCCTGCGTGGCGGCGGGCGCGGGCAGGCGTTCGTCGGTCAGGTAGCGCAGCCCGCCGCCGCCGGCAGTGGCCACGCGCCCCAGGCTTTCCAGCACGGCGGCGCGGGCGGCGGGGTCGGTTTCGGTGCGTGCGGCCGTCAGTAAGGCCGGTTGGGCCAGGGTGTCGGCCAGCAGGCCCAGAGCCCAGGCAGCGGCGCGGCGCACGGCAGGGGTGGGGTCAGTAGTCAGCAGTCGCTGAAGGGGTTCGCGCGTTTCGGGGGCCCGGACGGCGCCGCAGGCAGCGGCGGCGGCGGCGCGGTGGCCGGGCGCGGCGACCGTGAAAAAGGCCAGCAGCGGCGCCACGGCGCGCTCGTCCTGCCGCTGGGCGATGGTCAGCAGCGTGGCATCGGCGGCGAAGCGGTTGGGTGGCGGCGACCGGCGATGCGCAGCGGCGGGCGGGGTAGTCGCCAGGGCAGCCAGCAGGGCCAGTCCGAAAGGGGCGCGGCGAAGGAGTGTCATTGCAGGGGCAAAGAAACGCATTTCGGGCGCCGCCGGGTTGCCCGAAATGCGCGGCGCGCACGGGGTATGCCGCGCGGCGGCATCATCTTCGCCCTGGCGGCGTATGTTGTCGTTCTTTTTAACCCGTTTTCTTTTGACACGCTTGACGCACTTTCCCCGTTTGGCCGGCCTGCTGCTGCTCGCCGCTGCCACCTCCTGCACCGCCCCGCGCGCCCTGATTCAGTCCGGCAAAGTGACGCCCGTGGGCGAAATCCGGGGCGGTACTAATCTGATCTTCAACATCCCCACGGCCACCGTCGGGGCACTGGGTGATATCACGGCCGATGCCGTGCGCGGCCTGCAGAACCAGGACTCGGTGGGCTATCTACAGAATGCTACCGTGCTGCGCAATTTCCAGCGCGGCGCTCTTGCCTACGCCCTCGACCCGCTGGGCACTACCCAGGATATTTACCTGCGCTACGGCATCGCCCCGCGCTTTGACGCCGGTATCCGGTACGCGGCCGGCGCCGTGATTGCCGACGTGCAGTACCAGTTTATGGGGTCCACGGGGTCGTGGCGCAAGGCGGGCGATCGCAACGGCGCCAATGCCAGCGTGGGGCTGCTGTTCAGTACTCAGAGCGCCGACCTGCCCGGCCGCGAAGCCCTCAACGTGGGGGGTAGCCTGCTCGATTTTGGCGCCCGCCGAACCGATGTGCTGGTGCCGCTGACGTTCTCCACCCCTTTGGGTACGGAAGAAGAATTCGGCCATCTGGCAGCGGGGCTGGTGCTGGGCTTTTCCACGATTCACTACCAGTTTGAGCCTACCAACCTTTTCCGCGACCGCGCCGGCTCCAGCATTGCCGAAAAGGTGCCCAGTATCGACGAGCGGAAAAACTTCCTGACGGGCGGCGCCTTCGTCAATGGCAAGTTCGGTTACCGCTACGTGTACGTGGTGCCGGCGCTGAGTATTTATTACCAGAATTACGGTACGTTCCAGCTCCTCAACGACCAGAAGGCCAGCCTGAGCGGCGTGACTTTCGTGCCGAGTCTAGGTTTGCAGATCTGCATTCCCACCAAGCGAGCACGGTAGCGCGTCAGCCGAATTTCAGAGGGCGTGCCTCAATTCGTGACCTTCGTCAGTACCGAGTACGAGGTGAGTTTGTCGCCTTTATAAATTTCGGTGCGCACCGGCCCCACGGCGGGCGAGTACCAACTCACGGAGCGCATCTGAAACTTCATCGGAATCATCATCGCCACGGTGTTCATTCGGTTCTGCTGACTGACGCGCACGCAGTTGTAGGCACCGGCGGCGGTAGTTTGCTTTTCACCGACGGCCTCCACCACGCGGTCGGTGAGTTGCATTTCCATCCGCATCATCGTCTGGCCGGAGTTGGCGTCGAAGGCGATCATCGTCAGCGAGGCATCGGGTAATTTCTGGCCGGCGGTGGGCGCGGCGGGCATTTCGAGCTTCGTGCCCGATAGTTCCACTTTCATATTCTCCATTCCGCGCATCGACTCCTGCTGGGCGGCCATTGCGCGCATATCGAGCCGGAGCAGCCCGCCGGCGCATTCCATCGTGAAGTCGTTTTCCTGCAAGGCTTTGCCCTTGCCATCGAAATGCTGCTGATGGATGGTGGCTGTCACCACGCCGTTGATGGTGGTCAGGCTGCGTACCTGTTGCACGGTGCGGCCCGTCAGGCGGTCCTTGTGGTCGAAGGACGAGGTTTCCGTTATGGAGCCTTGTTTCAACGTGAAGGCTTTACAGTCCTGCGCAGTTGCGCGGCCGGGGTTCAGCAGAAGTAGCAAACCCAGGCTCAGGAGGAGGTTTTTCATCAAGAGAAGCGAAATGGAGGTGTGATGGGAAATCGATGGCGCCGCAGCGGCAAGGGCCCGGGCTACGGCCCCGTAAAGGTCCGGCGAAAAACAATCCGCTGGCATCACATTTTGATGTAGTACCCGGCCGTGCGCTTCCGTAACGGCCGGTCGCCCTAGCTTCGCCTTTCTGATGCCTACTTCCCGCCCTTCGGTTCCGCCCGCGCCCGCTTCTCCGTCCCCGTCCGGCGGACCATCGCCTTTCGTCGAACGCCTCCTGCTGTTGCTGGCGTGTGCGGCGGCTTTTGGCCTTTACGCGTTGTTAGGGCGTTCGCTGCTGCCGCCGCGCGTCCGGGCTGATGCCACGGCCGGCCTGCTTCCGGCGCTGGTCATTGCCGTGGCCAGTGTGAGCGTTTTACAGGGTTTTCGGCGAAGCTGGCTGCTGGCATTTGGCGCTACGGCCGGTTTCCTGGCGCTCTACGTGGGGCTGATGCGGCTGTTATTCTGAGGCGCGCTTCCTCAACGGATCTTTAACTGATGGGAGGCAGCCACCGAAGGGCTTGCCGCCGAAGCGCCGCCGGGCTTAGGCTTGGGTCGTGCAGCGCGCCCCGGTCGAGGGTGGTTTGCTGCGACTTGCTGATTTTCTGCCCCGCTCCGTCCAACACCAGCGGGTGGTGCAGAAAAGTCGTCTGCCCGAAGGCCGTGTAGGCTCCGCCCGCCACTTGCGCCAGCCAAAGCTGCGCGGCGGTGGACGGCAGCAGGTCGGCGCCGCGCACGATCAGCGTGGTGCCGTCGGCCACGTCATCGGCTACGGACGCCACCTGGTAGGCGGGCAGGCCATCCTTTTTGCGGATCACGAAATCGCTCACGACGTCAGCCACGGCCACGGTTTGCGGCCCCAGGCAGGCATCGGTCCAGGTGACTTGGGCCTCGGCTGGCACGCGCAGGCGCCAGGCGGCGCCGGGCGTGTCCAGGGGCAGCGCACGGGCGCGGCAGGGGCCTGCGTACCGGCCGTCGGGGCGAGCCATTGCTAGCGCCGCCCGCGAGCAGGTGCAGGCGTACACGGCCCCCGGCACGGCCGTCAGGGCTTGCAGCAGCGCTTCGTAGCGGGTGAGCCGGTCGGGCAGGTGTTGCGAGAAATTCGCTTGAAAATCTGCCACGTCGCGCGGGCCGTCGTGCCAGTCGATGCTGAGCCAGCGCAGCGTCTGGAAGATATTTTCCAGGTACGGCGGCCGGACGCGGGCGCCGTCGAGGTCATCGATCCGGAGCCGAAGCCGGCCCCCGGCGCGTTGGACCATTTCGGCCGTCAGCAGAAAATTGAGCGCATTGCCCGCGTGCAGGTAGCCGCTGGGTGTGGGCGCAAGGCGGGCGCGAAGAGGGGGCGGCAACACGGGGCACAAAGAAACGGCGCTGCTGGTACGGTAGCTGCTGAGGTGGCCGTGAGCGGTGTAACGCCGTATGAGGGATGGGCACGAGTTTCCCCCACCGGCACTGGTTTTTTACCGCCCCTTTTTCTTCCTTTCCAATGACATCCATTCCGTTCTGTTTCCGCCGGATCCGTCTGGCCGCGCCCGCATTCGCCCTGCTACTGGGCCTGGCTGCCGCCCCCGCCGCGCAGGCCCAGATCAACATCAATATCAACACGCCCAGTTGGGGGCCACCGGCGCCGCCCACGGCGCAGTACTACTACCTGCCCGAAATGGAGGGCTATTACGACCTCCGCGCGGCCGAGTATGTGAACCTGACCAACGGCCGCTGGATGCGCACGCGTGCCCGGCCGGCCGTGTATCGGGGCGT
>JANPLI010000075.1:0-21044 GCA_031426455.1 Hymenobacteraceae bacterium
CCTTGCAGGTGTACCCAAACCCGGCATCCGCCCAAAACGGCGTGCAGGTGACGGGCGCCGTAGTGGGCACCCGCCTGACGCTGTTCGACGCCCTGGGCCGCGCGATAGCCCACGCCACCGCCGACACGACGGGCGCCACCACCCTACCCCTGCGCGGGCTGGCGGCGGGCGTGTACACCCTCCGCACCCCGGACGGCCGCACCGCGCGCCTGGTGGTAGAGTAAGGAGACCAAGTCGCCGCTCGACACTAGTCACTAGTCACTCTCAAAGCGCCGCTCCTGCCTTCGGGTGGGGGCGGCGCTTTGGCTTTAACCGTAGTCCGGCAAAAGCAAGCGGAACGGCCACGCTGCCAGCCGTTTCCGGCCCGCCGCAGCGGCCGCGCTGGTTGCGTAGGGGCCAGTTGGGGCGGGCAGTAGGCCGGGGCGTTGCGAGGGCCGGGGCGGGCACCGATTCGCGGCGGGTTGTCGTTACCTTTGAACAAACGTTCACCGCCTGATGGAAACCCTCGCCCCTGCCCTCACCGCCTACGAGCTGGAACGCGGAAAGCCTATGCCTAGCCAGAACCACAGCATCGTGCAGCTCAACCTCGGGTTTGAGTTGAAAACCCGCTACCGCGACCGCTTTCGCTTGATGTCCGAAATCAACATCGAGGTCGGCGGGCGGGTACTAGTGCCCGACCTCGGGATTTTTGAGCAGACGCCGATTGATATGACGCACGACGTACTCGTGCTCACGCGGCTGCCCCTGACGACCATCGAAATCCTCTCGCCCCGGCAGGCGCTCGATGAACTGATCGATAAGACCACGGCCTATCTGGAAGCGGGCGTGAAATCGTGCTGGATCGTGCTGCCGAAGCTGCAAGCCGTGGCCGTGTTTTCGGCGCCGGGCACGTACGTTTTCTTCCGGGGCCCCGAGGCGTTGCACGACGCGGCCACCGGCGTGGAGCTGCCGCTGGCCCCCCTGTTCGAGTAGCTGCCCACCCTCCTCTCTCAGGCGCCCGCGGCGGCCCCATACCCACGCTGGCCAACCGGTTCGAGGGCCAGAAAACCGCCCCGTCAGCCGCCCGACACTAGTCAAGTCACTAGTCACTCTCAAAGCGCCGCTCCTGCCTTCGGGTGGGGGCGGCGCTTTGGCTTTAACCGTGGTCCGGCAAAAGCAAGAGGAATAGCCGTGCCGCCAGCCAATTCCAGACCGGTGCGCGAAAATCGCCCTGCGGCTTACGGAGGCAATCGGGTCATTCGCCCCCCTTTCCGTGCTACTCGCCAAGTAGGGCTGGTAGAGGCTGGGCGCTACCCCGAACCTTGTATCGTCCAAGCAGCGCAACTACTGCCCCGGACGCTTCATCGCCTCCCCCCCTCTTTGAAATTTCTCATCGTCCCGCTTCCCCATGGCCACTCCCCGCACCACCCCGTCCGTTTCCGTCACCAGCCGCCTGACCAGCACGGGTTTGCTGCTGATCGGCCTGCTGCTTTTCGGCCTGGCCCTGCTCACCAGCTTTGAAGGGCAAGCCCAACCGCTGACGGCGCGCGCCGCCGCCCCCGATTCCGTGGCCACGACGGGCGTGATGCAGGTTGTGCTGACGCGCCCGGCCACCAGTGCTTCGCTCCGGAGCCTCCGCCCCACGGCGCCGCACTACTCGCCGGTCATCGACCGCACCGCCGCCGGCGTCCGGGTGATGCCGGATTTCTCGGCCCGCGCCCACCAGCCCGGCCGTGCCACCCAGGCGGCTGCCCGCCAGACGGCCCTGACCCAGCGCGCGCGCCAGTTGGCCGCCGCCTACAACACGGAGAACAATTTACTGAAGTAGCCAGCAGTGGCTTTCAGGCTGCGTCAGTTGCTACGTCAGTTGCCGCATCAACCCACACTTGGGGCGGGAGCCAGGTTTTCGGGCAGCCGGGCCACCTGCCGGTCCTGCTCCCGGCCCAGCACCAACACCGCTACGATGGCCCCGATGGTGGCGTAGAGCATATCCGACTGCGTATCCCAGACGTAGCCCTGCGTCCCCAGAAACGCCTCAGCGCCTTCGCCGGTAGCCAGCGCCACGCCCCACTCCAGGAATTCGTAGGCAGCGCTGATGGCCATACTGGTACAGACGACCAAAAAAGCCAGCCAACCGCCGGGCTTCACCACCCGCAGGCGGGTGTACAGCTCGCGGGCGATGAGCGCCGGTACGAAGCCCTGCATAAAATGCCCGACCTTATCGTAGTTGTTGCGGCTCTGGCCGAGGGCGTCGCGCAGCCAGTTGAAGGCCGGCACCTCCGCGTACGTATAATGCCCCCCGACGAAAAGCACGTAGCAGTGCGCCAGGATCAGCCAGTAGGTCAGCGACGTAAAGCGAAACCGCCGGTAAGTAAGCGCCAGCACCCCCGCGCCAATGATGGCGGGTACCACTTCCAGAAACCACGTGAAATAGTCGTGCGGGTGAAGCGCCGAAACGGCCAGACCAACGACAAACAGCAGCAGCAACAGCAGGTGATTTTTCATTCCGCCCCCCTTACGTAAAAAAGGCGCCGCTGGCTGGCCGTTTCGCCCCGGCAGCGGCTCCCGGCAACCGCCTAATGCAGAAAATGCCGCACGCCGGTGGTGACCATCGCCACGCCGGCGGCATCGGCGGCGTTGATCGAATCCTGATCGCGGATCGAACCACCGGGCTGGACGATGGCGCTGATGCCCGCCTCCGCGGCAAGCTGCACGCAGTCCGGGAACGGGAAGAAGGCATCGGAAGCCAGGGCCGCCCCGCGCACGTCGAAGCCGAAGGCAGCGGCTTTGGCCAGCGCCTGCTTCAGGGCGTCCACGCGCGAGGTCTGCCCGACGCCCGACGCCAGCAGTTGCCCGGCGCGGGCCAGCACGATGGTGTTGCTCTTGGTATGCTTACAGACGCGCAGGGCGAATTCGAGGGCGCGGCACTCGTCGTCGGTGGGCGCGCGGTGCGTCACGGTGGTGAAGTGCTCGGCGGTCTCGCTCACCAGGTCGCGGTCCTGCGTCACGGTGCCGTTGAGCAGCGTGCGCAGCAACACGCGCGGCAGATCGGCGGGCTTCCGGCGCAGCAGGATGCGGTTTTTCTTCTGCTGGAGAATCGCCAGGGCTTCCGGGGCGAAATCCGGGGCAATCAGCACCTCGAAAAAGAGGCCGTGCAGCGCGGCGGCGGTGCTTTCGTCCAGGGGCAGGTTCGTCGCAATCACCCCCCCGAACGCCGACACGGGGTCGCAGGCCAGCGCCCGTTCGTAGGCCAGCGGCAGGGTTTCGGCCACGGCCACGCCGCAGGCGTTAGTGTGCTTGATGATGGCCACGGCGGCGCCCTGCCCCCCCCCCCCGGCCGGAAACTCATCGATCAGCCGCAGGGCGCCGTCCACATCCACGAGGTTGTTGTAGGAAAGCTGCTTGCCGCCGAGCTGCTCGAAGAGCGCGTCAAGGTCGCCGTAAAAGGTACCCCGCTGATGCGGGTTTTCGCCGTAGCGCAGCGGCCGGCGATGCCGCTCGCTGAGCTTGAGCGGGGCCGTGGCAACCGCTTCCGGCCCCAGCGTACCGAGCAGCCACTGATGAATGGCGGTGTCATAATGCGACGTTACGTCGAAGGCCCGCACGGCCAGGCGGCGGCGGTCTTCGAGATCGGTGGCGCCGTTTTTATCCGTCAGCAGGCGGGCTACCTCGTCGTACTGGTCCGGCTCGCTGACCACCAGCACGTCGCGGAAGTTTTTGGCCGCCGCGCGCAGCAGGCTAATGCCGCCGATATCGATCTGTTCCACGATGTCGGCCTCGGCGGCGCCGCTCGCCACGGTTTGCTCGAACGGGTACAGGTCCACGATGACCAGATCGATGGGCGGAATCTGGTGGGCTTCGGCCTCGGCGGCGTCAGCGGCGGACCCGCGCCGTTGGAGAATCCCACCGAACACGCGCGGGTGCAGCGTCTTGACGCGCCCGCCGAACACTTCCGGCGAACCGGTATGCGCCTCGACGGCCGTCACGGCGGCGCCCAGCTCCTGCAAAAACCGCAGGGTGCCACCAGTAGAATAAAGCTTGATATTGAGCCGCTGCAACACCTCCACCAAAGGCGCCAGACGGTCTTTGTGGTAAACGGAAAGCAGGGCGGAAGTGACGCGGACGGGTTGCATTTGGGAGAGGGTATTTCGAGTTTCGAGTGGCGTGTTGCGAGTGGCGCGTTGGGTGTTTCGGGTTGGGCGTAGGGTGTATTATTCTAAATCCTAAAACCTTAACACCTAAACCCTCTCCACCCACTCCGCGATTTCAGCGGGCGTTTGCCGACCCCTGGCTATTGCTTCTATCACCAGCGGCAGGTAGTGATGTTCGAGGGCCAGGACGCGGGCGCCGAGCGTTTCGGGTGTATCGGTGGGCAGGACCGGGCAGCGCGCCTGAAAAAGCGGCGCGCCGTCGTCGTAATGATCGTTCACGAGGTGAATCGTGAGGCCGGATTCCCTTTCGCCGGCCGCCAGCACCGCTTCGTGTACGTGGGAACCGTGCATTCCGCGGCCGCCAAATTTCGGCAGTAAGCTGGGGTGAATATTGATGATGCGCCCCGCGTAAGCCGCCACCAGCGCGGGCGGCACGAGCCAGAGAAAACCAGCCAGGACGATCAGGTCCGGCGCAAATTCATTGGTAATCAGTTCTTGAACCGTGCCGTCGCGCCAGGCGGGGCGGTCGAAGGTGCGCGCCGGAATGCCTGCCGCCGCCGCGTGCGCCAGGGCGCCGGCGGCGGGGTTGTTCGTCAGTAAACCCACGATCTGCGCCACCGGCGGCACTAATGGGCGCGCGGCGAAGTGCGCCATCAGGCGGGCGGCGTTGGAGCCGCCGCCACTGGCCAGCACCAGCACCCGGCACGGGCGGGCGGGCGGCGTCAGCGAATCGGCGGAGACAGTAGCAGCAGCGGGCACAGGAAAAACGGATGGACGCGCCCGGCACCCGCGCGAAACGGCAGGCCGCACATCCGGGCGCCAAAGGTAGGCGCCAAAGGTAGGCGCCCTAGGGGCAGCCCCCGCGGAAACGCCCGAACCGCTGCGGCAGGTACGCGGTTTGCGAACAGGCGCGCTAGTTTTGAGGCGTCTAAGCCTCCCTCCCACCGGCTATTGCGGAATGAAGAATTACTACGAGTCGCTGGGAGTGCCCGACACCGCCACGGAGGCCGAAATCAAGCACGCCTACCGGCAGTTGGCCCTGCGCCTGCACCCCGACCGAACGCCTAATCCGGACGCCCAGGCGCTGTTTCTGGAAGTGCAGGAGGCTTATGATATTCTCGGCGACCGCCACCGCCGCCTGGCCTACGAGCTGCTGCGCCAGCGCGCCCAGGAACAGGCCCGCCAGGCCCGTGCCGCCTCGCCCTACGACGCGCCGCCGTTACCTGCCAATGCGCCCGCCGTCACGGCGGCCGTGGCGGAGCGCCGCCGTCGGCAGCAGGCCACGGCAGCTAAGGTGCGCCACTATGCCCGGTACGCGCGCACGTTCAACTGGCTGATGGTCGTTTTCGGGCTTTCGCTGGCCCTGGACTGGGCCCTGCCGCTGCGCCGCTACCCCGATGAACTGGTGGTTCGCAAGGAAGTCATTTTCGTGTCCGAATCGCGTGCCAATCCGCGCATTGCCTACATCATCCGGACCCCCAACACGCACTTCCGGCTCGCCGACGACGTGAGCGGCCTGCTCCACGAAGGCGACCGCGTGACCGTCTGGCGCTCGCCGCTCTGGCGCCTGGTGCCCTACGTGCAGCCGGGCCCCTGGCCGCAGACTTATATCTACCTGACGACGATCTACAGCATCCTGGCGCTCTGGCCGGGGATGCTGCTACTGGTAGCGGCCGTGGGCTTGCTGCCCCGCCGCTCCGACGAATTCCGCCTCAACACGGCCGTCGTGGCTGGGCTGCTGCTGCCCATCGTGGTGTATATGCTGGCCGCGTCGTGAGGGAAAACCAAACCGCCCGCCCCGCCAGTGAGGCGGAGCGGGCGGTTTGCGTCTTGGAATACCTGCCAGTTTAGTTGCCGAAGAGGTAGCCCACGGTGAAATGAATCACGCGGTTCTGCGACTTGTAATCCGTCTTCGTGCCATCATTGTCGTCTGGCTCCAGATTGCTTAAGCCGAAGCCGTAACCGGCCTGAAGCTGAAGGTTATTAACCAGGTAGCCGATGCCAGCGTTGATACCGAAATCCGGGTTGCGCAGGTAGGACTTCTTGCTGTCCGTACCTTCTTTGCTGGCGAATTCCACATCGGAATCAGTGGTGCCATCAATGAGGCCGGTGCCGCTGATTTCCGTCTTCACTTTACCGCCGATGCCCAGGCCCATATAAGGACCAGCAAAGACCTGAAAGCCTTGGTCGCCACCGGTGGTATAGACCAGATTAACGGGGATATCGACGTAGTTGAGTCGGGCCGTGGACTTAATAGTGGCACCACTATTCGAAACCTCAACTTTAGCGCCTTTCTGAGCAAAAGTCAGGGCTGGCTGAACGGCCAGGTTGCCGAAGCGCGCATTAAGCATCAGCCCGAATGAAGGCGTAACGATCATTTTCTGATTATCAGAAAATTCCTTCGCTTCATCTTTAGCAGCCTGGCTGCTGCCCGTGTATTCGTACTTCTGGCTGGCCAGGCCGAAGCCCACTTTCGGGCCGAAGGTAATCTGGGCGTTGGCGGCGGTGGAACCGGTAGCCAATAGCGCGGCCGCGAGGCCGAAACGAATTATTTTCTTCATCGTCGTGGGTGGATATGGTGTAAACAGGAGCGGGCCGAAGTGGCTCACCGACGCCGATCCATCCTTATCCTTCCGAGAAGTAACCTACGCCCGGCCGCGGCGCCTCAGCGTTGCGGCGCTGGCGCGTCGGTTTCGCTTTGGGCGCGGCGGGCTTCGCGGCGGGCTTCCGAAGCGAGGCGGCTCTTGCGTTTGAGCCGCAGGTTGAGCGTCTCGACCAGCAACGAGAAGGCCATGGCGAAATACACGTAGCCTTTGTCGAGGTGCTGGTGCAGGGCTTCGGCCACGAGCATCATCCCGATCATAATCAGAAACGCCAATGCCAGCATCTTGATGGAGGTGTGGCGGTTCACGAAATCGGCAATCACGCTGGAGAAGGCAAGCATCAGGCCCATCGACAGGACGACGGCGGCAATCATCACCTCCACGTGCTGGGCCAGGCCGACGGCCGTCAGGATCGAATCAAACGAGAACACGATGTCCACCAGCACGATCTGCGCCACGATGGCCAGCAGCGTAGCCTGCCCCCGGGCAGCGGCTTTCTCCTCTTTCGTATCGTCGGCCTGCTCGAACTGCTCGTGAATTTCGCCGGTGCTTTTCCAGAGCAGGAACAACCCGCCGCCGAGCAGAATCAGGTCGCGGCCCGTTACGCCGAAGCCGGCCGGGTCGTCGAACGTCAGAAAGGGCAGCCGGAAGAGCGCTGTTTTCAGCCCCACCACCCACGTGATGCTCAGCAGCAGCAGGATCCGGAACACGAGCGCCAGCAGCAACCCGATGGTACGGGCGCGCGGCTGGCTTTCGCGGGGCAGCTTGTCGGCCACCAGCGATATAAAAATGATGTTGTCGATCCCCAGCACCACTTCCATAAAAGTGAGCGTGAGGAGCGAGATCCAGGTATCGGGGTGGTAAATAAGGTCGAGCAAAATGGAAGGCGGCCCGGTAAAACGGCGGGGCAGTAAAATGTAACGGCGGACCTGCGGCCCGCTCCTGAAAAATACCGGCAGGCAACGGCCTGCCTCTGCGGCATCACGACTTCATATTGACGAACTGCAACGGCTGCCCGATTTCGGCGGCGGCCCGGCGCAGCGCCGCGATGACGCCTTGCAGGTCGTCGATTTTTTTGGCCGACACCCGCAACTGGTCGTCCTGCATCTGGGCTTCAACCTTGATTTTCGAGTCCTTGATGACCTTTTGAATCTTGCGGCCAGCGTCTTTATCGATGCCCGCGCGCACCTTGACGACTTTTTTGACGAGCGTGCCGGCGGGCTGAATATCAGCCGAAAAATCCAGGGCCGTACCGTCGATGCCCTGCTTGATGATGCGCGTGAGCAGGATGTCTTCGAGCGCTGAAATGCGCATATCGTTCTCCGAGGAGAGCGTCACGGCGTTGGTTTTCTTGTCGAACTCGATCCCGCCTTTAGTGTCGCGCAGGTCGTAGCGGGTGGCCAGTTCCTTCTTGGCCGTATTGATGGCGTTGTCGAGGGTCTGAGGATCGACTTTGGAGACGATGTCGAAAGAAGGCATAACGGGTTAGGTGCGAGGTGCGAAGTGCGAGGTGTAGCAAGGGGCTTCGCCCCGCAGCAACCGAGGTATGAAGCGCGAAGTGTGAAATGCGAGGTGCCTGAGTTTGGTATTAGGCGCTGGAGACAACTGGAGTTGCGCGGCACTTTCGGTGAAATTTGCACCTTCCGCCACCTTCCCGAAAGGCTGACACGCCCGACCCAGTCCCCAAAAGTATGCACCTCCTGCTTGCCGCCCCGGCCACCCCCGCCGACTGGGCCGCTTATTACGCCCTACGGTACCGGGTGTTGCGCGCGCCCTGGCAGCAGCCGCCCGGCTCAGAACGCGCCCCCGACGATGACGCGCCGACCGTGGTGCACTGCCTGGCCCGCGACCCCGCCACCGGCAACGTGGTGGGCGTGGGTCGGTTGCATTTCCCGGCTCCCGACCAGGCGCAGGTACGCTTTATGGCCGTGGCGCCCGAAGTCCAGGGCCGGGGCATCGGCGCGCAGGTGCTGGTGGCGCTGGAAGACGCCGGCCGCGCGGCCGGTGCTACGACCATCGTGCTCGACGCGCGCGAGTCGGCCGTGGCCTTCTACCACCGCCGGGGGTATCACCTGACGGCGCCGGGCCACCTGCTTTTCGGCCAGATTCCGCATTGGCAGATGGAAAAAGAGCTGACTACCGGTTGAGGTAAGCGCCACCGCCGCCGCACTGCCCCCGATTTGCCTGAGGTTACGCCTACCTTTACGCCCGATGCGACCCCTGGCCTGGTTAATTGCTTTGCACCTGTTCGCGGTCAGCCTGCTTCCCGGCGGCGATGCCCAAGCCCTGTGCGAGCTCCCCACGTTGTGGGCACATCACCAGGCCGACCACGCCGGCGCCAGTTTCTGGTCGTTTTTCTACGACCATTACCTCGGCGAACACAAGGGCCGCGCCGAACACCAGGCGCTGCCCGGCCACCACGCCCCCACCGGAGCGGCGCAGGTAGCCGATATGCCGCCGCCGGAAATCAGCCTCGAAACGCCCGCCCCGCTCCCCGTACCGGGGGCCGCGCGCACGTTTGCCCGGCTGGTGAGTACCGCCCCGACCCGGGCCGGAACCGGCCTCTGGCAGCCGCCGCGCGCCTGACGGTCACGTTCGTTTCCGACTTTCTTTCCTGAGGGAAGTCCGCCCGCTGCTGCTACCCTTTGAAGGGAGCAGCCGGGGCGGATGTCCGGCCGTTGGCTCCGGCGCACGACGATAGTCGGCGGGAGAACCGAACGGGCGGGCGGGCAGCCGGGCCTCCGTCTCTTTCCAGGATCTCTGTACGCGCCCCCCGTCGTGGGGCACCCCCCGGTATGTTCGACCGGCTCATCTATTTTTCGATTCACCACAAGCTCGTCATCGGGCTATTAACCCTGGTGCTGGTGGCGTGGGGCGGGTATTCGCTCCGGCACCTGCCCATCGACGCGGTGCCCGACATCACCACCAATCAGGTGGTCGTGTACACGGTCGCCCCGTCGCTGGCGGCGGCCGACATCGAGCGCCTCGTCACCTTTCCGGTGGAACAGGCCGTCGCCACGATCCCCGAACGCACCGAAATACGCTCGTTTTCGCGCTTCGGCCTCTCCGTCATCACCATCGTCTTTCACGACGACGTGGACGTGTATTGGGCCCGCCAACAAGTGGCCGAACGCCTGCGCGTGGCCGAAAGCCAGATTCCGGCGGGTGTCGGGCGGCCCGAGCTGGCGCCGCTCAGCACGGGGCTGGGCGAGATTTACCAGTACATCATCCGGCCCCGGAAGGGCTTCGAAAAGCAGTACGGCCCGCGCGAACTACGCGCGATGCAGGACGGCATCATCCGTCGGCAATTGCTGGGCACCCCCGGCGTGGCCGACGTATCGTCGTTCGGCGGCTTGGTCAAGCAGTACGAAATCGCCCTCGACCCGGAACGGCTGCGGGCCTTCGGCGTCAGCGTGGCCGACGTGCAGCGCGCCGTAGAAGCCAACAACCAGAACGCCGGCGGCACCTACCTCGACCAGCAGCCGGCCGCTTACTTCATTCGCACCGAAGGGCTGGCCACGTCGCTCGCCGACCTGGGCACTATCGTGGTGCGGCGCACCACCGCGGGCCTGCCCGTGCTGGTGCGCGACGTGGCCGACGTGCGCCTCGGGGCGGCCGTGCGCTACGGCGCCATGACCCGCAACGATGAGGGCGAAGTGACCGGCGGGCTGGTGCTGATGCTCAAAGGCGCCAACGCCAACGAGGTCATCCGGGGCGTGAAGGCGCGGATGGCGCAGATCGAGCAGACGCTGCCGCCGGGCGTAACCGTGGACGTGTTCCTGGACCGTTCTGAACTGGTGGGCCGCGCCATTGGCACCGTCGAAAAAAACCTCCTCGAAGGCGCCCTCATCGTGGTGCTGGTGCTGGTGCTGTTTCTGGGCAACCTGCGCGCCGGGCTGGTGGTGGCGAGCGTCATTCCGCTGGCGATGCTGTTTGCGGTGGCGCTGATGCGGCTCTTCGGCGTGAGTGGTAACCTGCTGAGTCTGGGCGCCATCGACTTCGGCCTGGTGGTGGACGGAGCCGTCATCATCGTCGAAGCCATCGTCCATCGGCTGGCGCTGCGCGGCGGGCAGGAGGAGGGTTTGAGGGTGGCAGGGTTAGAGGGTTTGAGGGTGGAAGTGGTTGAGGGAGGCGCCGCCGAAACAGCTTCCCCAATCACTCAGTCACTCAGTCCCACTCAGTCACTCAGTCACTCAATCACTCAGTCACTCAGTCAGGAGGAGATGGACGCCGAAACCTACACGGCCGCCTCGCGCATCCGGCAGTCGGCGGCCTTCGGCGAGTTCATCATCCTGATCGTGTACCTGCCGTTGCTGGCGCTGGTGGGCGTCGAAGGCAAGATGTTCCGGCCGATGGCCGAGACCGTCGCGTTCGCCATTCTGGGCGCCTTCCTCCTGTCGCTCACGTACGTACCGATGATGAGCGCGCTGGCCCTGAGCCGCCGGCCGACGCACCGGCGCAATTTATCGGACCGGATGATGGACTGGTTGGGCGCCCGCTACCGCCCCGCGCTGGACGTCGCCCTACGCCACCCGACCGCCGTACTGGGCCTGAGCGGGGCGTTGCTGGTGGCGGCCGGGTTGGGCTTCCGGGCGCTGGGCGGCGAGTTCATCCCGACGCTTTCGGAGGGCGATTTTGCCGTGGAAATGCGCACCCTGCCAGGGTCGTCGCTGACCTACACCATCGAAAAAGCGCAGCAGGCGAGCGGCCTCCTGAAGCGGCAGTTTCCGGCGGAAGTGCGCGAAGTGGTGGCCAAGATCGGCTCCAGTGAAATCCCGACCGACCCAATGCCCCCCGAAGCGGCCGACCTCATCGTAGTCCTCGAAAAAGACCGCACCAAATGGCGGGCGGCCACTTCGATGGAAGCGTTGACCGCCAAAATGGCCGCCGCCGTGGCCGCCGTGCCGGGCGTGACCTTCTCGTTTCAGCAACCTATTCAGATGCGTTTCAACGAACTCATCAGCGGTGCCAAGCAGGACGTGGTGGTGAAAATCTACGGCGAAGACCTCGATCAGCTCGCCGATTATGCCCGCGCCGTGGGCCAGTTGGTGCGCGCCGTGTCCGGCGCCAAAGACGTGTACGTGGAAGCCGTGAAAGGCCTGCCGCAGATCGTGGTGCAGATCGACCGCGCGCGCCTGGCGCCGTTCGGCCTGAGTGTGGCCGACGTAAACCGCACCGTCGAGACGGCCTTTGCAGGCGCCGTGGCGGGGCAGATTTTCGAGCAGGAACGGCGCTACGACATCGTGCTGCGCCTGCGTCCGGAACTGCGGCAGAACGTCGAAAGCGTCCGCCGCCTGCTGCTGACCACGCCCAACGGCGAGGCCGTACCCCTCGAACAGGTAGCGAACGTGGCCCTGCGCGACGGCCCCAACCAAGTGCAGCGCGACGACGCCCAGCGGCGCATCACGGTGGCCTTCAACGTGCGCGGGCGCGACGTGGAAAGCGTAGTCCGGGACCTGCAAACCCGCCTCGACCGCCGCCTGAAGCTGGCGCCCGGCTACCGCCTCGGCATCGGCGGGCAGTTCGAGAACCTGCGCGCGGCGTCGGCCCGGCTGCAAATCGCTGTGCCGGTGGCGCTGGGGCTGATTTTCGTGCTGCTGTTCTTCACGTTTGGTTCGTGGAGGCAGGCGCTCCTGATTTTCTCGGCCATACCGCTGGCGGCGGTGGGCGGCGTGGCGGCCCTGTGGCTGCGCGGGATGCCGTTCAGCATCTCGGCCGGCGTGGGCTTCATTGCGTTGTTCGGGGTGGCGGTGCTGAACGGCATCGTCCTGATCGGCCAGTTCAACACCCTGCGCGACGAGGGCGTGACGGACGTGCTGACCCGCATCCGGCGCGGCACCGCCGACCGCCTCCGCCCCGTGCTGATGACGGCCACGGTGGCCTCGCTCGGTTTTCTGCCGATGGCGCTGAGTCAGTCGGCGGGGGCCGAAATCCAGCGGCCCCTCGCCACCGTGGTCATCGGCGGCCTGCTGACCGCCACCCTGCTGACCTTGCTGGTGCTACCGGTACTGTACGCGTGGCTGGAAGGATGGGGCGCCCGCCCGGCCAGTCCGCCCCCGGCCAGTCCGTCCCCGGCCGTGGCCGTGCTGGTGACGATGCTGTTCGTCGTGCTGCTGACCCTGCCCGCCCGCGCCCAAAACGTCCCGCTTGCGCCTCCGGGGCGCGGCCCGCTGACCGCAACCGGGGCCGTGGACGCCGCGCTGCTGACCGGCGGCACCGTGACGGGCGCTACCCGCGCGCTCGAAGCCCAGCAAGCCATCCGGCGGGCGGCGTTCGACCTGCCGCGCACGAGCGTCAACGGCAACTACGGCCAGTACAATACGTTCCGGCGCGACAACCAGCTCAGCGTTTCCCAGCAGTTCGCGCTGCCGGGCTACTACCGCCGGCAAGCGGCCGTGGCCGACGCGCAAATCACGGGGCGGCAACTGCAACTCGCCCAGGCCCGCGCCGAACTGCGGCGGCAGGTGCGGCTGCGCTACCAGGATGCCGTAGCCGCCCGCCACCGGCTGCGGACGCTGCGCGGGCAGGATAGCCTGTACACCGAGTTCCGGCGCGCGGCGGAGCTGCGGTTCAAAGCCGGGGAGGTCGCGCGCCTCGAACCCGCCACGGCGCTCGTGCAGCAGGGCGAGGTGCAGTTAGCGGCATCGCAGGCGCAGACCGATTTGCGGGTGGCACTGCGCGAGTTGCAAGCCCTGTTGCAAGCCCCCGATTCGGTGCTGGTGGCCGATTCGGTGCTGCGCCCGCTGCCGCTGCTGCGGCCCTTACCGGCGCCCGCGGATACGGCGTGGCTGGCGAACGCGCCGGCCGCAGGACCGCTGCGGCAGGCGGTGGCCGAACGCCGCGCCGAAACCCGCCTGGAGCGCGCGCGCGGGCTACCGGACCTCTCGGTCGGCTACTTCAACCAGTCGCTGCGCGGACCGCAGGAATTGGACGACCGCACCACCCGCTTCTACTCCGGCGCGGACCGCTTTCAGGGCATCCAGGCGGGTATATCGGTGCCGCTCTGGCGCCGACCCCTGCGGGCGCGGGTGCAGGCGGCGGGTTTGCAGGAGCAAGTGGCCACGGCCGCCTACGAACGCGCCCGCGCCGACCTGGCGGGCCGCCTCGATGTGCTGCGCCTGCGCCGGGCCGAGGCGCTGCGGCGCGTAGCCTTTTACGAAACCACCGGCCTGCCGCAGGCGGCCGTCATCGAGCGGCTGAGTACGCGGGGCTTTCGGGCCGGCGAAACCGGTTACGCCGAATACCTGCTGAGCCTCGACCGCGCCCGGCGCCTGCGCCTCGACTACCTCGACGCGCTGCTGAAGCTCAATCAAACCATCATCGAAATCGACTACCTGCTGGGCGAGTAGCGGCGCCCCTTGGCGTCTCCGTCGCACCTGCATTTACCCCCTCCTCTCCAAATGCGTTTTTTCCTGAATAACTGGCCCCGGCTCCTGCCCGTGGCCCTGCTGCTGACCGGCTGCCAATCGCCCCCCGACCAGCCCGCCGAACCCCGACCGGCCAACGAAGCGGCCGCCGCAAAACCGCAAGCCAAGACGGCCGAGGTCGTCACGCTCACGCCCGAAGAGCAGCGGTACGGCGGCGTGCGCACCGGCCGCATCGGCATCCGCGCCCTGGGGCAAGGGCTAAAAGTGAACGGTACGCTGGACGTGCCGCCCGAAAACCTCGTCGCTATCACGGCCCCGCTCGGCGGGTTCGTGGAATCGACGCACCTGTTGCAGGGCATGCGGGTGCGCCGGGGCGAGGTGCTGGCCGTCATCCGTAACCCCGAGTTCGCCGCCTGGCAGCAGCAGTATCTGCAAGCCGCCGCCCAGCTCCGGCTGGCCCGCACCGAGTTCGAACGCCAACGCACCCTGTTCAAGGAAGAAGTAGCGCCCGAAAAGAACTTCCAGCGCGCCCGCGCCGAAATGGAATCGCAGCAGGCGGCCGTGAGCGCCCTGGCGGCCCGGCTGCGACTGGCGGGCCTGCCCCTGACCACGCAGCCCGGCGGGGCCGTGACCACCAGTGCCGCGTTGCGCGCGCCGAAGGATGGTTTCGTGAAGACCGTGAATGTGAGCGTGGGCCAGAGCGTGACCCCCACCGACGTGCTCTTCGAGCTGGTCGATCCCGAGCACCTGCACGTCGAGCTGACGGTGTTCGAGCGCGACGCCCCGCGCCTGCAAAAAGGGCAGCTCGTGCGCTTCACGCTCGGCTCCGATTCCGTGGGCCAGGAGCGACTGGCGCACATCTATCTGGTGGCGCGCACCGTGGGGTCGGAGCGCACGGTGCGCGTCCACGCCCACCCCGAACCCAACGACCCCACGCTGCTGCCGGGCACGTTCGTGCGGGCGCTCATCGAAACGGGCCGCGCCCCGGTGCCCGTGCTGCCCGATGCCGCCCTGGTGCGTTATACCGACCACGACTACGCCTTCGTCGTCGAAAAAGCCGGCACCTACCGGCTGGTGCCCGTACAGCGCGGCCTGAGCGAGGACGGCTTCACGCAGGTGTCGCTGGCGGCCGAAGCCCAGCCGCTCGATTCGGCCATGTTCGTCACGGCCGGCGCCTACACCCTGCTGGCGAAGCTGCGGAATGCTGAGGAATAGGCGCAGGAATCAGACTTAGCGCATTTTCGGTAAGACATCAGCTTGTAGCGCCAACCACCCGTTGGCGCGTGGCACCTCTGCTACGTGCCGACGGGTAGGCAGCCCTATGTTTGGCTGAGCGCGCCCATACACGGGATCTGAAACGGCTCTACGCACCATCGTAGAACTCCGCCTGGGCCAAGTCTTCCATTGGTCGAAGCGCTTACGGCCGCAGAAGCAGGTATCCTTACCGGGCAATCGCTGCACGAGAGCCTGCAACGCTTCCCTTCGCTCTTCGACGCCCGCCTCCTTGCGCTAGTGAAAGTTGGCGAAGAAGTCAACAAGCTCGACTACTTCTTCTCCCTCCTTTCCCAGCAGTACGGCGACGACGTCGACCACCGCGCTGCGCTGCTCAGCACCGCCCTCGAACCCCTGATCATTCTCTTCCTGGGCTTGGTCGTTGGGCTGATTTTGATGGCGATGTATCTGCCCATTTTCCAGATGAGCAATACCATTGGCTAACTCACCTTAACTTGCCTCTTCCTCAACCGCTTTATGGTGATGCACGCCTTACTACTCCCCCGCCCGTTGTTCACCTTGCTTTTCGGCTTGGCGCTATTCGTTCCACAGGCGGCCGTTGCCCAATGCCCCATTCCGGCTACCTGCACACCGGGTACGGCCTCCAACCCGGATGCCCAACTCTTCGGGATGGGGATCTACCGCGTACAGTTCGGCACCATTGATAACACCACGGCCGGCTATGCAGATGGCTACCGTGACTACTCCTGCGTAAACGGTACCACC
This sequence comes from Hymenobacteraceae bacterium, assembly GCA_031426455.1. Classification (GTDB taxonomy): domain Bacteria; phylum Bacteroidota; class Bacteroidia; order Cytophagales; family Hymenobacteraceae; genus JANNMJ01. The sequence continues at coordinate 16,099 of JANPLI010000075.1, forward strand.
CTCGTTGCGGGTACCGGATACGCCATCAACGTGCGGACCGGGCAACTGGGCGGTGAGCGGGTGCGGGTGTGGATCGATTTTGACAACAATGGCGCACTCAACAACACCACGGAGTTATTCTTCGCCTCCAACAGCGCTGCTAACCACGCGGGCACTAACCTGCAAATCCCCCCCACGGCAACGCTTAATACGCCCCTGCGGATGCGGATATCGTCTGATGCGACGACTTCGCCCACGCCCACTCCCTGCTCTACGCCCGAGTACGGTCAGGTAGAGGACTACGCCGTCACGGTTCGCGCGAACACCCGCCCCCCGATCGCCGCCTTTCAGGTGCGGGCGGAGGCCGGATGCACCGGCGTATTTCACTTCACGGATCAGAGCTTGTACGGCCCGACCCGTTGGGATTGGGATTTCGGCGACGGGTCGGCGCACAGCACCCAACAAAACCCTTCGCACACGTATGCTGCCGGTTCCTACCAGGTCAGCTTACGGGTCTGTAACGCCATTGGCTGTGACTCCCTGGCGCAGGTAAACAGCGTTCAACTCTTTGCTCCGCTGCCGGTAGCTGCCTGCCCGGTTCCCACCACGGCGCCTTGTTGTGGCTACGGCATTACCCGCGTCGACTTTGCCGGCCAGACCCAGGCTTCCGCCGATGGCTCCGCCGGTTACGAAGATTTTAGTTGCGTCCGGCGCTTTGAAGTGCAGCAAGGGTATTCGTACACCCTCAGCCTCCAGACGGGGCCTTTGTCCCACGCCGTTCGGGCTTGGATCGACTACGACAACGATGGATCCTTCAGCACCGCCGAACAGATTCTGGACCAGCCCCAGGGCGTTAGCCCCAGTGCCCGCGTGGTCATTCCAACGGGCGGCGTGACGAACACGCCGCTGCGGATGCGCATTATGGCCGATATCGCCGGAGCTGGCAGCGCCTTCACGAGTTGCCGAGCGCCCCAGTTTGGGCAAGTGGAAGACTACCGGGTCGTGGTTTACTCTACCGGCACTTGCGGTACCCTGCTGCCTTTGACCCCGATTCTGGGCACTTTCTCGGTGTGCCCCGGCGATCGCTCGGTCTTGATGCTCCTGAATCAGCAGCTCGGCTCCGCCCTGCAATGGCAGACTTCCCCGGATAGCCTCACCTGGACCGACATCCCGGGCGCCACGATCTCGACCTGTCAAACGCCGGCGATCCTGACGCCGGCTTACTTCCGGGTCGTCGCCACCTGCGGATCGGCCACCCGCGCGACCGCCGCGCGTCAAGTGGCGCTGGATCCGATGTTATGCTATTGCCGTAACCTGTCCTATACCGGCAACTGCGTCCCGCGTAGTACCATCGGCCCGATCCAACGCATCTGGATCTACCAGACCCCGCTCGACAGCGGCCCTTTTCCCTGCTCCCGGTTGGCGGATTCCACCTATCATCTGCTGGGCACGAATCCGCCGAATCAACCAACGGTGCTCCAACGCGCCGCCACCTATGAGCTGAACGTGTCGCTGCGCGATACCAGCGTCAAGGTCCGCGCGTGGATCGACTACGATCACGATGGGGCTTTTGCTTTCGAGGAAGAAATTGGGAGACCGCAGTCCATCCGCACTGGGCTTGCGGGCACAACCGCCTTTACCATACCCGCTACGGCCCACTTGGGGCCAACCGGGTTTCGGATCAGGGCGCGGCCTGGTGGGGTTTCGTATGAGCCCTGTCTCAACGATGCGGATGGCGAGGCGCGTGATTTCACCATCACCATCGGTCCTGATACCTGTGGCCTCCCCGTGCACCCGGGCCGGGTCATCGGGTCCCACACGTACTGCCCAGGGTCCACGCCCCCGCTCAGCGTACTCTACCACTCGCCGGGCACGGCGCTGCAATGGCAAACCTCCCCGGATAGCCTCATCTGGACCGATATCGCCGGCGCCACCAGCCGTTTCCTCCGCAATGCCTCCCTACGGGACACGCTGTACGTCCGGGTACGGGCGAGTTGCGGCGCCACCCAAGCGTTTTCGGCCGCTTTCCCGCTAGCGCCCAATTTCCAGCTCTGCTATTGCACGGCCATTGTCCCCGCCACGTGGGGGTGCCGGGATGTCTACCTGCACCGCCTCCGGATCGGCAACACGACGCTTCTTTCGACCGGCACCAACTGTCTGTCCGGCACCGTCACGACCTACACGAACTACCCCGCCAGCCAACCAGCCAACACGGCTACCCTGCTGCGCGGCATTTCCTACCCGGTTTACCTCGTTCCTCACGAAGATTCCCCCAGCCGGAGGACCAACCGCACGATGGCCTGGCTCGATGCCAACCAGGATGGCCACTTCGACGACGCCGAAAGGACTGAGTTGCGCTGGTTGCAGAACGTGGATTCGGTCACCACGATGACCATCCCGCCGGCGGCCCGCCTCGGCATTACCCGCCTGCGCATCCTGACCCGACCGATCGGCGATGACTTCTCCGGGCGGACCCTCTGCCAGATCGAAGCCGAATATGGCCAGGAAATTCGCGACTACCTGGTCACCATTGCCGCGCCGCCACCCGCCCCCAGCCTCCCCGTGGTGGGTACCATCCGGGGCAGTAATGCGGTCTGCGCCGGCGCCGGCACGCGTCTTACCCTTAGCGGCACCGCCTACGGCGCGCAGTTCCAGTGGGAACAGTCGGTCGACAATGGGCTTAACTGGCAAGACATTCCGGGGGCTACCGGCACGGTGCTCTTCACCCACGCCATCCCGCGCCCGACGACTTACCGCGTCAAGGCGACCAGCCCTTCGGGCACCGCTTACTCGCCCAACTTCCGCATCAACAACGCGGCGCCCTGCCCCTGCCTGAATTTGCGTGGCGGGCGCATTAGCAACCAGATTGGGGGGGTCGCCATCTCCGGGGAAGGCACTTTTATGATGAACCGCAACGACACCACGGCATTCATTCCGGCTGGCACCTATACCTACCTCTCGACCCTCTATTCCGATTACTCGACCGGCTCCGACTCGGTTTACGCCACCCTCTACCCCGGCCGCAGCTACGATTTTTATGTAAATCTTAAATATGGAGATCAATCTGCAACGTGCAGCGTCTGGATTGACTACAACCATAATGGCTCCTTTCAAGCCTCGGAGTACACGGAGCTTACTCGAACCGGTTGGCTGCACCGCTGGGAATTTGGTGAAACCATTCAGATTCCCTTCTCCATCACCCCCGGCCCGATGGCCATCCGGGTCCGGACTTCCTCTTCGCTCACCCTGTACGGGCCCGATGCCTGCACCACGTTATTAGATGACGGCGAAACGGAAGACTACGTGGCCATCGTTGCCGAGCCGCCCACTTTTGCCGCCCCCGAAATTACCCTCAGCGGCGCCTGCGGAGGGGGCAGGGTGCAGTTGGGCACGGTGGCTGCGCTGCCGGCCGGCGCTACGGTCCGCTGGGATGGCCCCAATGGCTTCACCTCCACGGCCGCCAACCCTACGTTGCCGAACCTGGCGGGGGGCCAGTCGGGCTATTACTTGCTCACCGTCGAGCACCCGGACCTGAAGCTGACCGCCGCCCGCTACCTCGACGTGCAGTACTGCCTGGGCCTGCCCGAAGCGCCCGCGACGGCCTTTAGCCTCTTCCCCAACCCCACGCCCGGCCGCAGTACGCTGCGCTTTGAGCAGGTTACCGCGCCGCTGGACCTCTACGTGCGCAATGCGACCGGCCAGTTGGTGCAAACCCACCGCCTGTCGGCCTCCCGCAGCGTTCAGGAGCTGGAACTGGATCTTAGCCACCAGGCCAAAGGGCTTTATCTGATTCAACTCGTAGGACGCCAGGGAACGTTCTACCGAAAGCTGGTCGTCGAATAACGATAAGCTGGCGCGCCGTGGATAACCGGAGCGCAGCATAGCCCGCACGACGCCGAGTACCTGCAAGCCTGGCCCCGTATGATCGACCTGAGCCACGTGAAATGGCTCAGGTCGTTTTGCTTACCCGGCCGCCAACCCTACGTTGCCGAATCTGGTGGTGGGGACAGAGCCAGCAGGCGCTGGGCGATTACGCCAACGTGGCGAAGGCCACGATTCAACGGATTGAACACGGGCAGTCGGCGCCTTCTCTCGATGTGGTGGTGAGCCTGGCCGATGCGCTGGGGCTGTCGATAGCAGAGCTACTAACTCCTGCTGAACCGTGACCCCGGAACGCGCGCCGGCAACGGCCCGTTTAGGCTGCGAGGGCCGCTTTACCTTTGCACCGTGCGCAACCTGGGTGCCCTCACCTTTCACTTCATCAGGCAATGGCTACTACGCTGACTTCCCTTGACCTAAAAGCCGTGTTGCAGCGCGCCGCCGCCGATAAGGCGGCGGTGGAGAAAGAGTTGCAACAAGCCAAAAAGCGCGGGGGTAATGCGTTCAAATTCGTCAAGCCCATCGCCCTACCCGGTACGCGAAACGACTGAGGGCTATCTGTTCACTACGGATATCGGGCAGCAGTACCTACCTTATTTTCGCAGCGAGGCGGCGTATTTCGCACCGCTGATGGTGGCGCCTCACATCCTGACGGTGGGTCTGAAGCCAATGCAGCCGGAGCAGGGGGCAGGTGTGGACGCGCGCACAGAGGTAACGGTGTGTTGGGTGCTGGGGGAGGTGCTGATGGCTGATGCACGCACGGTCCTATTTTATATCTGCTCTGCCGAGGGAGGGCGGCAACTGGTGCGACAACGCAAGTTTCGGCAATGGTACGAGCGGGCACCCGCCACCATCAAGCGGATTGAGTTGGCGGCCGGCGGGGAAGTGGGGGCGCTACTGTACCGGCTCGATAATCCGTTCGCCGCCGAGCTGGCGCTGGTGCAGGAGTTATACCCGTCGCGAAGTGGGTTGCGAAACAAGTCCCAGCTCCGTCCTAATTTTACCGCATGCACTTGACGTTGACCGCTCCGGAACTGGCCGTCTTACGCGCGCTGCAACGGCAGCACCGCGACGGGCCGGGGTATGTG
>JANPLI010000076.1:0-15451 GCA_031426455.1 Hymenobacteraceae bacterium
CCCACCTCGCACCTCGCACCTCGCACCTCGCACCTCGCACCTCGCACCTCGCACCTCGCACCTCGCACCTCGCACCTCGCACCTCGCACCTCGCACCTCGCACCTACCAAACCTTACCCCCCTACCCCGTGTTGGTTTGCCGGGCCTGAAAAGGGCCTCTTACGCGCGGCCGGCGCGGTTTTCTTTTCTTTCCTGAATCTTCGCCCGGCTGCCGGGCATTTTTTGATATGAGTGCTTTGACTGCCCCCTCGCCCATTCAGATGGTGGACGCTCCGGACGGCCTGGAAGGCGCCGGGTTCTTCGCCACGTCGCTGGAAAAAGTCGTGGGCCTGGCCCGCTCCTATTCGCTCTGGCCCCTGCCGTTTGCCACCTCGTGCTGCGGCATTGAGTTTATGGCCACGATGGGGTCTCACTACGACATTTCGCGCTTCGGCTCCGAGCGGCCGTCGTTCTCACCCCGTCAGGCCGACCTGCTGATGGTGATGGGCACGATTGCCAAGAAGATGGCGCCCATCGTCAAGCAGGTCTATGAGCAGATGGCCGAGCCGCGTTGGGTGCTGGCCATGGGCGCCTGCGCCTGTTCCGGCGGCATCTTCGATTCGTACTCGGTGCTGCAAGGCATCGACCGCATCATCCCCGTCGATGTGTACGTGCCCGGCTGCCCGCCGCGCCCGGAGCAGGTGATCGACGGCCTGATGCAGGTACAGAAACTGGCGCAGGGCGAAAGCCTGAACCGCCGCAACTCGCCCGAATATCAGGCCCTGCTGGCGTCGTACAATATTAAATGAGTTTTTGGTTGATGGTTTTTGGTTTTTAGTTCGCTGGTTTTCGGCCATAAACTAAAAACCAAAAACCAAAAACTATCCCCCAATGACCAACGAATCCCTCCTCGCTACGCTGCGCCACCATTTCGGCGAGGCTACTTTCACGGATGTGGAAGAGCCACAAGGCCTGCTGACGGTCACCATCGAGCGCGGGCGCCTGCTGGAAGTGATGCGCTTTCTGAAAGAAGGTGGCCCCAGCTTCACGTTCCTGACTACGATGTGCGGCATTCATTACCCTAACCACCTGAACCGGGAACTGGGAATGATCTACCACCTGCATAATCTGCCGAAAAACATCCGGGTGCGGATCAAGACTTTCTTCCCAATCCTCGACCCCGTGGTACCCACCCTGACCACCCTTTGGGGCGCGGCCAACTGGATGGAACGCGAAGCCTACGATTTCTACGGTATCGTGTTCACGGGCCACCCCAATCTGATCCGGATCCTGAACGTGGAGGATATGACTTACTTCCCGATGCGCAAGGAGTATCCGCTCGAAGATCAGACCCGCGAGGACAAGACCGATTCCTTCTTCGGAAGGTAGTTGTTGGTTGGTCGTTTATGGTTTTTAGGCCGATGGCTAACAACTAAAAACGAACAACCAAAAACCAAATAACGAAACAATGGACCACCTCATCAGCGGCCCCAGCGGCCCGGAACATACGCAGCGCCCCGTTCAGCGCACCCAGGAGCCGCTGCCACTTTTCTCGCCGGTCGGGCCTGGAGCGCCACTCCAACTACGAGACGAGTTCGAGAACGAGCTGACTACGCTCAACCTCGGCCCCACGCACCCGGCCACGCACGGTATCTTCCAGAATATCCTGCAAATGGATGGCGAGCGGATCATCTCCGGTGTGCCCACCATCGGCTATATCCACCGGGCATTTGAGAAGATCGCCGAACACCGGCCGTTCTATCAGATCACGCCGCTTACCGACCGGATGAACTACTGTTCCAGCCCCATCAACAATATGGGCTGGCATATGACGGTCGAAAAGCTGCTCGGCATCACCGTGCCGAAGCGGGCTGAGTATATCCGCGTCATTGCAATGGAGTTGGCCCGCATCTGCGACCACCTGATCTGTAATTCGATTCTGGGTGTGGACACGGGCGCCTTCACCGGCTTCCTCTACGTGTTTCAGGAGCGCGAAAAGGTTTATGAGATTTTTGAGGAAATCTGCGGCTCCCGCCTCACCACCAATATGGGCCGCGTCGGCGGGATGGAACGCGACCTGAACGATACGGCCATCGACAAGCTGCGCACCTGGCTGAAGGAATTTCCGGTGGTGATGCGCGAGTTTGAGACGATGTTCAACCGCAACCGCATCTTTATGGACCGCACCGAGGGCGTCGGGCCCATTTCGGCGGACCGCGCGCTGAACTACGGCTTCACTGGCCCCAACCTGCGCGCCGCCGGCGTGGACTACGACTGCCGGGTGATGAACCCGTATTCGAGCTATCAGGACTTCGAGTTCGACGTGCCTGTCGGTACCACCGGCGATACCTACGACCGCTTTATGGTCCGCCAGGAGGAAATCTGGCAATCTCTGCGCATTATCGGTCAGGCGCTCGAAAACCTCCCTGTCGGCCCTTACCACGCCGATGCGCCGCACTACTACCTGCCACCGAAGCAGGCCGTGTACCGCAATATGGAGGCCCTGATCTACCACTTTAAGATCATCATGGGCGAGATCGAAGCGCCCGTCGGCGAAGTTTATCACTCCGTAGAAGGAGGCAACGGTGAATTGGGCTTCTACCTGATCTCCGACGGCGGCCGGACGCCCTACCGCCTGCACTTCCGCCGCCCGTGCTTTATTTACTACCAGGCTTATCCGGAAATGGTAGTCGGCTCGTCGCTCTCCGATGCCATCGTCACGCTTTCGTCGCTAAACGTGATTGCAGGCGAGCTGGATGCGTAATCCAGGCTTTTCAGATGCGCTTCCCTGCCGTGTAGCTCGATGTAAGTCCGCAGCACTGGCGTATAAATACGATAAGCTTAAGGGCTAAATTGAACTGGCGCATCCTTCAGCAGGAGCTACCGGAACTTGAAAAAGAAGTATCACGAGTGCTGAACTCGCCGCTAATCTGAGTTATGTCTTTGACTACGAATACGGCCGCCGCGCCGCAATTTTCCCCCGAAAACCAGCGCGAAATCGCGCGGTTGCTGACGCAGTACCCGCCAGAACGTAAGAAGTCGGCGCTGTTGCCGGTACTGCACCTGGCGCAGGCGCAGTTCGGCGGCTGGGTGTCGCCGGAAGTGCAGGACCTGGTGGCTGACACGCTGAACCTTAAGCCAATTGAGGTCTATGAGGTGGCTACCTTCTACACGATGTTCAACCTCAAGGCCGTGGGTCGGCACGTGCTGGAAGTGTGCCGCACGGGGCCGTGCCTGATCCGGGGCGCCGATGAGCTGATGGCCGAATTGGAGCAAAAAACCGGCGCCACCTTCGGCGGGGCGCCTTCGCCGGATGGAATGTTCAGTCTGAAGGAAGTAGAATGTCTGGCCTCGTGCGGCACCGCGCCCATGCTGCAATGCCGCGAGGATTACCACGAAAACCTCGACCGGCCCGGCGCCGTGGATGCGATGCTGACGAAATTGCGGGCAAGTTAATTCTCTCAAACAATGGCAGACGAACGAGACAAAGACCTGCCACTGATCGTGGCGGAAATCCTGATCGAACTGCACGAAGTGCGCTCAGATATCAAGGAAATGCGCGGCGACATCAGTGAAATGCGCGGTGATATCAGTGAAATGCGCGGCGATATTAATCGACTCACCGATGCGGTAAACGATCATTCACTTGGGATTCGCAACCTAACTGCTGGCATCATCGAGCTGGTGCAAACTAACCATCAGCTGCTGAGTGTCAGAATCGACAGACAGGATTCTCGCATAAGCCGTCTCGAAGCCGAAAAAGAACAAGGCTTGTCCAAATAATTATTTACCCAATGGGCCGCAAACTACTCACCGAACACCTCAACGTCGCTGGCATCGAAACCTTCGACGTGTACCGCAAGCACGGCGGCTACCGCTCCGTGGAAAAGGCGCTCAAGACGATGACGCCCGACGAAGTGACGGAAGAAGTAAAGAAGTCGGGCCTGCGTGGTCGAGGCGGAGCAGGCTTCCCGGCTGGGATGAAGTGGAGCTTTCTGGATCGCAAGTCCGACAAGCCACGCTACCTGGTTTGCAATGCCGACGAATCGGAGCCGGGCACCTTCAAGGACCGCCATCTGATGAGCAAATTGCCGCATCTGCTGGTCGAGGGGATGATTACGGCCTCCTACGCGCTCGGTGCGAAGGCGTCGTACATCTACATCCGGGGCGAACTGATGTACGTGCTCCGGATTTTGCAAAAAGCCATCGACGAAGCCTACGCAAAGGGCTTCCTGGGGAAAAACATCCTTGGTTCGGGCTACGACCTTGACCTGTACGTCCACCCCGGCGGCGGCGCCTACATCTGCGGCGAGGAAACGGCGCTGCTGGAATCGCTGGAAGGCAAGCGCGGCAACCCGCGTAACAAGCCGCCCTTCCCGGCCGTGTGGGGCCTCTACGGCTCGCCGACGGTGGTGAACAACGTGGAAACCATCGCGTCGGTCCCGGTGATCGTCAATGACGGTGGCGACGAGTATGCCAAAATCGGCATTGGCCGCTCGACCGGCACCAAACTGATCTCGGCCTGCGGCCACCTCAACAAGCCCGGCATTTACGAAATCGAGATGGGCGTCCCGGTTGAGGAGTTCATTTACTCCGATGAATACTGTGGCGGTATCTGGAAAGGGCGCGACCTGAAAGCCGTGATTGCGGGCGGGTCGTCGGTACCGATTCTGCCCAAAGAACTGATTCTGAAAACCGCAGCCGGCGAAAACCGCCTGATGACCTACGAATCGCTGGCCGATGGCGGCTTCGCTACGGGCACGATGCTGGGGTCGGGCGGCTTCATTGCGATGGACGAAACGACGTGTATCGTGAAGCATACGTGGTCGCTGGCGCGGTTCTACCACCACGAAAGCTGCGGCCAATGCTCGCCGTGCCGCGAAGGCACGGGCTGGCTCGAGAAAGTGTTGCACCGCCTCGAACACGGCCACGGCCACGAGCGCGATATCGACCTGCTGGTGAGCATCGCCAAACAGATCGAAGGCAACACCATTTGCCCGCTGGGGGATGCCGCCGCGTGGCCCGTAGCGGCTGCCGTACGCCATTTCCGCCACGAATTCGAGTGGCACGTGCGCGAGCCGAAAGCGGCAACTCAACCGGGGGCAGTGTACCGGGGTGAGGCCGTGCTGGCGTAATTCGGTTGATGTTTTTTGGTCGATAGCTGATAGATGTTAAACCTATCATCCGTAACCATTAACCAACAACCATCAACGATCAACCTAAAAATGGCTAAAGTAACTATCGACGGCCACGAGGTAGAAGTACCCGACGGCACCACTATCCTCAACGCCGCCCGGCAGATCGGCGGCGCCATCGTGCCCCCGGCGATGTGCTATTACACTTCCCTGCAAGGCTCCGGCGGCAAATGCCGGGCGTGCCTGGTGCGCGTGGCGGCGGGTTCGGCCAAAGACCCGCGCCCGATGCCTAAGCTCGTGGCCTCGTGCATCACGCCCGTGCAGGACGGGATGATCGTAGAAAACACGACCTCCCCGCAAGTGCTCGACGCGCGCAAGGGCGTGGTGGAAATGCTGCTCATCAACCACCCGCTCGACTGCCCTGTCTGCGACCAGGCTGGCGAGTGCGACCTGCAAAATTTCGCCTTCGACCACGGCACTGCCGGCACCCGCTACGAAGAGGACCGCCGGACGTTCGACAAAATCGATATCGGCCCGTACGTGCAGCTCCATATGACGCGCTGCATCCTGTGCTATCGGTGCGTCTATACGGCCGACCAACTCACGCCGGAGCGCGTCCACGGAGTGCTGGGCCGGGGCGATGCCTCCGAGATCGGCACTTATATCGAAAAGTCGATTGACAACGAGTTCAGCGGCAACGTGATCGACGTGTGCCCGGTGGGCGCCCTAACCGATAAGACGTGGCGATTCAAATCGCGGGTATGGTTCACGAAACCCGTGGACGCGCACCGCGCCTGCCCCACGTGCTGCGGCCGTGTCACGCTCTGGTACAAAGGCGAGGAAGTGCTGCGCGTAACGGGCCGCAAGGACCCTTACGGCGAGGTGCCAGCCGGCGAGTTCATCTGCAACGAGTGCCGCTTCGAGAAGAAAAACACCGCCGACTGGGTGGTCGAGGGGCCGCGCGCCATTGCCCGCCAGTCGGTGATTGCCGCCAACCACCCGCCCGTGCCGCGTCAGTTACCGCCGGTAATTCCGAACTTGCCGGCTTCTACTTCGTCGGAGCTGAACAAGCACTAATATTGTTTCTGGTTTCTCGTTTCTGGTTTTTTGTTGAAACCAGTGACCAAAAACCAGAAACGAGAAACCAGAAACCAAAAATGCTTCCTTCCCTTCCGCTGCTGGTCAGCGGCATTGTTATTCTGGTGGTCTTCGCGATGTCGCTGGGGATTGCCACCTACTCCACTTGGGCCGAGCGCAAGGTCGCGGCATTTATGCAGGACCGTTCCGGCCCCAACCGCGCTGGCTGGGGCGGGCTGGCGCAGCCGCTGGCCGACGCCGTGAAGATGTTCTTCAAGGAAGAATTCTTCCCCGCCACGGCCAACCGCGCGCTTTTCGTCGTGGGGCCGTGCGTGGCGATGGTGACGGCCTGTATGGCCTGGGCTGTGATTCCGTTCGGCGACCGGATTATGATCGACGGCCAGAAGTATCTGGTGCAGGGCGTCGAAATCAACATCGGGATGCTATACATCTTCGGCGTCGTGTCGTTGGGTGTGTACGGGCTGATGATCGGCGGCTGGGCCTCGAACAACAAGTTTTCGCTGCTGGGCGCCATTCGGGCGGCGTCGCAGAATATCTCTTACGAGATTGCGATGGGCCTTTCGCTGATCGCCCTGCTGATGATGACCCAGACGCTGAGCCTGCGCGAAATCGCCGATCAGCAGAGCCACGGAGGCTGGAATGTGCTGTATCAGCCGCTGGGTTTCATCATCTTTCTGGTCTGCGCGTTCGCCGAAACCAACCGGACGCCCTTCGACCTGCCCGAGTGCGAAACCGAACTGGTGGGCGGTTACCACACCGAATACTCGTCGATGAAACTGGGCCTGTACCTGTTCGCCGAGTACGTAAACATTTTCGTGGCCTCGGCCGTGATGAGTACGCTCTACTTCGGCGGCTTCAACTTTCCGTTCATCAACGAAGTCCGCACGGCACTCATCGGCAGCTTCGGCGAAACGGTGGGCACGAACCTGACCACCGCCCTGAGCGTGGGTGCCCTGTTTACGAAGATTTTCTTCTTCATCTTCTTCTTTATGTGGGTCCGCTGGACGCTGCCGCGCTTCCGCTATGACCAACTGATGAACCTGGGCTGGAAGATTCTCTTCCCGCTGGCGGTAGCGAATATTGTAATTACGGGCGCTGTGATTCTGCTCAAAGAATTTTTATTTAAAGCCTGATGTCCAACGACGACCGCCTGATCGAAATTATGGCCGAATTGCTGGCGCAGAGCTACGCGCAAACGGAGGAGTTGCGCGGGATGCGCCAAGACCTTGGCAGCCTACGACAGGATGTCAATGCCCTGCAACGCGAGCAATCCAAAACCAACCTGGCGATAGGCGAATTACGACTTTCCGTGATGCGCCTCGCGGACAAGGTCGAGCAGATTGGCGAATTGGATAAGCGGCTGCGTATCGTCGAAAATATTGTACTACGCTCCGCTTCCTAACTCCTTTCCTTTACTATGCAACCCCTCAGCACCCGCGCCAAGCGCCTCGACAAACGCGAGATGACGTTTATGGAGCGCGCTTACCTGCCGGCCATTTTTCAGGGCCTGAGCATTACGCTGCGCCACTTTTTCAAGAAAAAGGCCACCATTCAGTACCCGGAACAGCAACGCCCGCTGGCGCCCGCTTTCCGGGGCCTGCACGTACTCAAGCGCGACGAGCAGGGCCGCGAGCGCTGCACGGCCTGCGGGCTGTGCGCCGTAGCCTGCCCCGCCGAAGCCATCACGATGGTAGCCGGCGAGCGCAAACGCGGCGAAGAAGGCCTCTACCGCGAGGAGAAGTACGCCGTGAGCTACGAAATCAATATGCTTCGGTGCATTTTCTGCGGTCTTTGCGAAGAAGCCTGCCCAAAAGCCGCCGTCTATCTGCAAAACGACCGAATGGCGCCGCCCCGCTTCGAGCGCGACGAGTTCGTGTACGGTAAGGACCGACTGGTTGAGCCGGTTTCGCCGGACAGTCGCTCCAAGCGTGGCCTCCAGCTTTCGGAAGCCGAAGCCGAAACGCTGCGCTCCCGATTGGGGGCGTAGGCTTGCCTGCCGTGGTGGCGCTCCCTTACGTTGTTTTCCCGCAGAGACGCTAAGGTTGCGCAGCGACGCAGAGCTGAATCAAGACTAGGAACAAGCCCGAATCGTCTGTTCCTCACAATGACCAATCGTTAAAAAAGCCCCTGATGGCCACGTACCTTTTTTATATCCTTACCACGTTCTCGCTCGGCTTTGCCCTGATGGTGGTGTTGGCCCGCAACCCGGTGCATTCGGTGTTGTACCTGATTCTGACGTTTTTCACGCTGTCCGGGCACTACGTGCTGCTGAACGCTCAGTTTCTGGCCGCCGTAAACATCATCGTGTACGCCGGGGCCATTATGGTGCTGTTTCTGTTCACCATTATGTTCCTGAATATGAACACGGAGACCGAGCAGCAAAAGTCTGGTCTGGCGCGCATTGCCGCCGCCGTGGCCGGCGGTATGCTGCTGGTGATTCTGGTGGGGGTTCTGAAAAGAGCCGACACAGGCGGCGCCGACGTGGCTACCTTCAACTCGCAAGTGGGGATGGTACGCGACCTGGGGATGGTGCTCTACAAGGACTATTTACTGCCTTTCGAACTGGCGTCGGTCCTGTTTCTGAGCGCAATGGTGGGCGCCGTGATGCTGGGTAAAAGGGAAGCTGGCGAGCGAAATTTCTGAGGCAGCCGCAAGCCCACTACAGGCAACAGTTATCAAAAAAAGCCCGACTGCTTACAAGCGGTCGGGCTTTTCGATTTCAGACCAAACGCCCATCCCTCAAAGGATGGCCTATTCGGCTTTACTTTTCTTCGCGACTTCGCGTCTTTGCGAGAGATTTGCAAGACGAGCAGACCGTCTCAACGGATGGTCAAAGGGCCTTCCAAACGTTTGCCTCGTTTCGATTTAGCCAGACACTGGTTGATTGCTTGTCGCTTCGGCGGTCGACTCGCCCCAACCGTGCTTACCCGCACACTTGGCGAACTTCTGACGGAACCGCTCGCGCTGCTCTTCGGGCAGCGTAGCGAGGCGGCTTTCCATCCGCTGGCGCCACATTTCGCGGCCTTTGGCGCCCCACGCGCCCCGCTGGCGCTGCCACCGGCGCCGGTGCCCGCCGCCAAAACCACCGAGCAGAATTTTGCTCAGCGCAAACAGCCCCAATGCCTGCCCGAACGACAGCACCGGACCGTGAAAAAGAACCGGCACCAGCCAGTTCCAGAGGCTCATTGTGACGTAGCCCGCCAAACCAACGAAGAGCGCACCCAAAAACAGGAACTTGAGGGCGCGTAGCCCCCAGAAACGAATATTCATTGCAGTAAGAAGAAAAACAGAAGGTGAAAGGTGGTCCGGCAGGCATCCCCGCCAGGATCACATAACGCGCATCACTCAGTCGATAAAGTAGTCTTCATAGAGGTCGCGGAGCCGCGCCCGGAGTTTCTTGACCGCGTAGTGCTTGCGGGCCAACAGCGTATTGAGCGGCAGGCCCGTTTCGATGACCAGATCGTTGAAGGAGCGACCTTCAATCTCGTGGGCCACGAACACAGCGCGCTGTTCGGCGGGCAATTGTTCCAACGCTTCCGCCAGGGCATTCAGCAACCCTTCCCGGAGCAGTTCGGCGTCGGCGGCATCCGGAGCGGGCAGCAGCTCGGCCAGCAGCAGCGGCTCGCCGTCGGGGTCGGCGCTGGGAGCGGTCAGGGCGTCGAGGGAATCGACTTTGGGTCGGCGGTAACGGTCCGTGATCTTGTTACGGGCCACCCGAAAGAGCCAGGCCGCCATCTGCTCAATCGGCTTGACGAGGCGGTAACTCTGCACCAGTTCGAAGAAGACGTCCTGCAGCACGTCTTCGGCGTCGAGCGGGTCGGGGATGCGCCGCCGGATAAAGTCGAGAAGCCGCCGCCGCTGCTGACGCACGACGGTTTGAATCTGCTGATTCTGACCTTCGGGCGAATCGGCCACGGGCGCGGCGAGGGTAGAAGAAAGAGGAAGAGTAAGCGCGTTCATCTGAGAGGGCGGACGCGGCAGGGCCAAAATTATTGTGCCCGCCCGTGATGCGCGCCGGAAAACCGACAGCGCGTCACGGACGGGCACTTGGTGAAGTCAGTAAATACCGCGCAACCCAATGCACTTACGCGCCGGGCAGGGTTCCGGGCCCGGCGCAAACCGGGCCCGAAAAAATATTGAGCGGGTCTCGTCCGGCTTTTACGATTCGGAAGGCGCAGTGGGTGTTTCAGCAGCCGCTTCTCCTCCCCCACTGCCGGGCTTGCGGCGGTTACGTCCGCCCCGGCTGCGGCGGCGCGCAGGGGTGGCCGCGTCATCGGCAGCCGCTTCGCCTTCGACGTAAGGGGCGGTTGCGCGGTCAGCGGTGGCCGGTGACGAACTACCTGCCCTACTGCCCTCCGGTCGTGGCCCAGCGGGCTTGCGGCCTCGATTTCGGCCCTCGTCGCGGCGCGGTTGTAGCGGGCTTTCCGTCAGCGGCGCGGTCGTTTCGCCTTCCGCGCCAGGGGCCGATGCGGGCTGATTGGCCAAGCGGATAGGGCGGGCGTTCTGATCCGGAGCATCTGCTGGCGCGGGGCGCGGACTACGGTCATCGCGGCGCGGGCCACGGTCGGCGGAGCGGTCGTCGCGGCGCGGCCCACGATCCCGGTCACGGCTACTACCGCCGATACCGCTGCCCATTCCGCCGAAGCCGGGCTTGCGGCCTCGATATTTTTTGGGGTCGAATTCCGGCGAAACGCCCACTTCCGGCGGCGTCGGCTTCTTCTCGACTTCGCGTTCCAGCAGCTTTTCGATTTTCACCACGGCATCCTGGTCGTGGTCGCTGACGAACGTGATGGCCGTCCCTTTACCGGCGGCGCGGGCCGTGCGGCCGATCCGGTGGACGTAATCCTCGGCCTCGCGGGGCAGGTCGAAGTTCACGACGTGCGAGAGCGAGTCGATATCGATACCCCGGCTCATCACGTCGGTGGCGACCAGAATCTGGAACTGCTTGTTCTTGAAGTCGCGCAGTACCACTTCGCGCTCTTCCTGCGTCCGGTCGCTGGTGATGCCCGCCACCGCGTACCCCATTTTCCGAAGGGCGCGTTCGATGGGCGTCACGTTCGACTTGCGCGACGTGAACAGAATCATACTCTGCACTTCCAGTTTCTGGATCAGGTGCTGAAGCAGCGGCAACTTAAACGTGTCGTAAACCAGGTAAAACTGCTGGTCGATGCCAGCGGCGGGCTTCGAGACGGCCAGCCGGATTTCGGCCGGCTCGTGCAGAATCTGTTTTGCGAACTGCCGGATTTTCTCTGGCATCGTGGCCGAGAACAGCAGGTTTTGCCGCTTCTTAGGCAAATGACTGATGATCTGCACGATATCGTCGGAGAAGCCCATATCGAGCATCTTGTCGGCTTCATCCAGCACCAGGCATTCCAGGTGCTGCAACTGCACGTAGCCGAGCTGCATATGAGCCATCAGTCGGCCGGGCGTAGCCACGATAATGTCGGCGCCCTGGGTCAGGGCGCGCTTCTGCTGCTCCCAGTTTTCGGACTTACCCCCCCCGTAAATTGCCAGACTGGTGATAGAGGCGAAGTAGCCGAAGCCTTCGATCTGCTCATCGATCTGCTTGGCCAGCTCGCGGGTGGGCACCAGCACGAGGGTGGTGGTGCGGTCCTGCGGATGGTTGGAATGGGAAATCCGGTCGATGATCGGCAGCAGGTAAGCGGCCGTTTTACCAGTGCCGGTCTGGGCGGAGGCGATCAGGTCGCGGCCTTCCAGAATCACGGGGATGGCCTGCTGCTGAATCGGCGTGGCCGATTTGTAGCCCATCGACTCGATACCTTCCACGAGGTCTGCGTGGAGGTTGAACGCGTAAAAATCAGTCATCGGGGCGCGGCACTGCTCGCCGCGAAAAAAGAGCGAATGGGCGGGCGGGCGGCGCCAACAGGGCGTCATCGGCCGACCGGCCTGGGGCAAAGATAACTTGGCGATAACCCAGGCGGGCGCGGGCGTCGTGCCTTTATTTCGGTGTATGGTGAATCCCGGCGCGAGTTAGGCCCGTATCCCTGGGCATTCCCCGCCGCCTGGCGAGGCTCCTTCCGCCTTCCTCATCTCCTTCTTTTCCTTCCGTTTCCAATGCAATCCCTCCTCAAACCAACTGCCTTACTGGCCTTAGCCTTCGGCACTTTTACGGCGTCGGCCCAAACGACGCCGACTAATACGAATACTTACGGCGGTTCGACGACGCCTACCAACACTCCGGCTAACTCAGGCGTCAATCAGACCCGCACCAGCGGCGACGGTGCCTACCGCGACGGTTCCTATCAGAGCGGTCAGCAGACGCCTACCGGCGGCACCATCAACAATGGTGGCGCTACGGGCCAAGGCTATCAAGTACAAGACCAGTCGGGCACTGGAACATCAGGCACGAGTACCGGCCAGCGTACGGGCTCCGGCTCGATGCAAAGCGGCACGGGTTCCGGCTCGATGCAAAGCGGGTCGGGTTCCGGTTCGATGCAAAATGGCTCCGGCACAGGTTCCGGCTCTGGCTCGATGCAAAGCGGTTCCGGCACAGGCTCCGGCTCAATGCAAAGTGGCTCCAGCACAGGCTCAGGTTCGATGCAAAACGGCTCCAGCACAGGCTCTGGCTCGATGCAAAGCGGTTCAAATTCGGGCTCCGGCTCAATGCAGAGTGGCTCTAGTACGGGTACGACGAATGGCGGCACGGGCTCCGGTTCAATGAACGGCGGCACGGGATCGAGCCGCAACGGTGGCACTGGGGTGACCACGGGTTCCTCCTCAAGCCGGATGCAGTCCTCGTCTTCGCGTACAACCCGTAAAGGCGGTGCCAAGCATTCGGGCAAGATGCGGTCGTCAAAATCGACGCGCAAATCTTCGTCCAGCAGTATCGGCACCAACCCGGGCGCCAGCAATTCATCCGGCACGATGACCAAGTAACGTCGCAGGCATTTGCCTGTCAGCAAAAAGCCCCGGCTGCAAGCAAGCAGTCGGGGCTTTTTTTGATGTCCGCAGCGAGGCTACAGGTCGTAATTTTTCGGAAAATCGATAAAGGCGTACTCGGCACTGTCTTTTTCGAGGTTACCCCAACTCATCACGTTGAAGCGAAGGCAAACGACCCCTGCCGTGGGTAGCTCCGGCACGTGAACCGGCGAGAGATAATTGGCGACGTCGGTGATAGTATAGTTATGCCCCACCAGCATCAGCTCTTCCACCGACGACTTTACGCTGCTGATGACCCGCAGGTAAGCCTCGCGGTCGGATTCGTAGAGCGTGTCCTCGATCCGGATTTTGCTCACGTCGTAGTTCAGCTCCCGCGCTACGAGGGTGGCCGTCGTTAGGGCGCGCACGGCGGGTGAGCAGAGTATCAGGTCGAGGGGCGGCAAGTCGCGGGTCAGCAGTTGCTGGCCCATAAAAGGCGCGTCGCGGCGCCCCCGGTCGTTGAGGGCGCGGGCGTGATCGGGGAGGCCAGCCGCGCCCCAGTCGG
The DNA here is from genome assembly GCA_031426455.1 of Hymenobacteraceae bacterium. Taxonomy (GTDB): domain Bacteria; phylum Bacteroidota; class Bacteroidia; order Cytophagales; family Hymenobacteraceae; genus JANNMJ01. The sequence continues at coordinate 13,657 of JANPLI010000076.1, forward strand.
ACTTGGCGTGGCGCATCAGGTAGAGAGTCTTCATCGTAGCCCAAAGGTACGGGCGGAGATGGCTGGTGGCGAAAACCGGCATCAACCCCGCGCACCTCGTTCCTTTGTGCGCGTGATGACGCTGCTACGCCGCCTGCTCGAACGCACCTTGGGCTTTGAAAACTACCTGCGCCTGATTTCGCGCGCCTACCTGCGGCTCGTGAGCGGCGGTTGGGGCCGGGCGCGCTACCCGGAACTGTTCTTTCTGGAACAGGTAGTAAAACCCGGTGATACCTGCCTCGACATCGGCGCCAATCTGGGCTACTATTCCGTGGCCCTCTCGCGGCTCGTCGGCGAGCGCGGCCGGGTACTGGCGGTGGAGCCGGTGCCGCTTTTTCAACGCATCTGGCAGGACAATGTGCGCCTTTCTGGCATCGCGAACACCACGCTGCTGCCTTATGCGCTGGGGGCCACCGACGGGTCGGTGCAGATGGGAACGCCCACCCGGCACGGGCGCGTCCACCACGGAATGACCAAAATCACGGCCAGCGGTGCGCCCGGCGAAGAGTTCGCTCGCACTTATCAAGTGCCGCTGCGCCAACCCGACCGGCTCTTCCGCGACCTACCGCGCCTGGATTTCATCAAATGCGACGTGGAGGGCTACGAGCACGTAGTCTTCGCCCACCTCACGGCCACTTTACAGCGGCATCGCCCCCTGATTCAGACCGAACTCAACGGCCACCGCAACCGCCGCCAAGTGGCAGAGTTACTCTTCGGACTGGGCTACGCTGCTTACCAACTCAACCCGGAGGGCAAGGCTCTGGTGGCGTGTCCTGCGGCTAGCCTGCTGGAGCCCCTTACCCCGGAACCGACGGGAGATTTTTATTTTCAGATGCCACCAGCGACCTGAACGCCGCCGCTTCAGGGGAACAAGTCGCCGGTCCGGAGCCAGGCGCGGCGGTTCTGCCACTTCACGGCCTGCCACACATCGCGCCGAGTCGGCTCGGCCAGGGGCAGTTGCTGCCCCGGCACCAGCGTCGTAAGCCAGCGGGCACCCGCGCCGGGGCCACTCATCAGCGCGGCGGGTCGGCGCACGATCACCTCCCGGTTCAGGCGGTCCGGCGAGAGCAAGTTGACCACCAGCGCGCCCAACGCCACATAAGCCAGCAGCGCACCCGCCCAGGGGCGACGCAGCGGATAACGCCGCAGGCGCAGGACCAGAAAAGTCGCCAGCAGCACCCCCACGAACAGCCCCGTTTCTACCAGGCGTTGGTAATAACGGCGCAGCAGTGTCAGAAAAAAGCGACGGTCGCCATATTCGTGGCCCGGAATACGGTAAGCGACCGCCAGTGCATCCATCTGTCGGAGGATGGCGCGGTCGGGGTACGCTTCGTAGGCTTGCCGCAGCGCCCAAAGCGCCGACGCCGGGTTTCCCTGCTGCTCGTGCGCAAAAGCGAGGCGGAACCACAACCCGGCGGCTGGCTGCGCGCCCGTCAGCGCCGTGTAAGCGGCAGCGGCCTGCGTTGGCAGCCCCGCCCGAAGCAACGAATCGGCGGAAGCCAATGCCTTAACAGGTACCCCTGCGCCCGCTGAAAGTGAAAGCATTACCCCTCCTAGCACCCCAATTAACCACTTGCGCCTGATTTTTTTCCGCATTTGCATTGGTTTTTTTCGCCACAAAGCCCTACCTTTGCACCCGCAAATAACGGAAGGGGCAACGGCCCACCCGTTTTGCTGCCCGATTCCTTAGCTCAGTTGGTTAGAGCAGTACACTTTTAATGTACGGGCCCTGGGTTCGAGTCCCAGAGGGATCACT
>JANPLI010000077.1:0-5295 GCA_031426455.1 Hymenobacteraceae bacterium
CCAACCTCAAGCTTCAATCGGACTTGCTGGAATTGAAAGCCGCAAACCACGGCGCCGACGCACGTCTGGACCGACGGCTTCAATCGGACTTGCTGGAATTGAAAGTTCAAACGCCAACGTCTGGCAGTTGTAGGCGAGCGTGCTTCAATCGGACTTGCTGGAATTGAAAGGCTATCACGTCGCGCGTCCTGCGCACCGAGCAGATGCTTCAATCGGACTTGCTGGAATTGAAAGACCAACGGCACCGGGCCGAGTGGCGGCATTCGGCGTGCTTCAATCGGACTTGCTGGAATTGAAAGTTCGGCAACCATTACGAGTACAGCGCCAACCTCAAGCTTCAATCGGACTTGCTGGAATTGAAAGCCGCAAACCACGGCGCCGACGCACGTCTGGACCGACGGCTTCAATCGGACTTGCTGGAATTGAAAGTGCCAGACTGATGCGCGCCGCCGCCCCAACCTCCGCGCTTCAATCGGACTTGCTGGAATTGAAAGGTTTATCCGCAAAGCGGAAGGCGGACTTTCGCGCGCGCTTCAATCGGACTTGCTGGAATTGAAAGCCTTCTGCTGCGCTTTGGAATCAGGCACCGGCACCGGCTTCAATCGGACTTGCTGGAATTGAAAGTAGTAATTGCTGAATCAGTCGAGCATCTTTCGTGACGCTTCAATCGGACTTGCTGGAATTGAAAGGCCCCCGCGCGGGCACGTTGGCGCCGATGCGCGTGCGCTTCAATCGGACTTGCTGGAATTGAAAGATCGTACCGGCGGCACTCACGTTGTACGTGTCGCCGGCTTCAATCGGACTTGCTGGAATTGAAAGTCGATTTCGAGCTTGACCTGAATACGGTCGGTTCTGGCTTCAATCGGACTTGCTGGAATTGAAAGACGATTTGGCCGCCTTCGTTGTGTATTTCGGCGTAGCTTCAATCGGACTTGCTGGAATTGAAAGAACGAAAGCCTTTAGTGATGGTGCCGCCGTCGGCGTGCTTCAATCGGACTTGCTGGAATTGAAAGTCCTGAAGCCAGCTATCGACCACCTCCGTCGTTTGGGCTTCAATCGGACTTGCTGGAATTGAAAGTCATCCACATTGCAGTTGAACCGTTTATCGGCGTTGCTTCAATCGGACTTGCTGGAATTGAAAGATCGGCCACCACCACGGCCCTGATCGGCGCGCGGGGCTTCAATCGGACTTGCTGGAATTGAAAGTTTTCTACGCCGTGAAGTCCAACAAGAATAACAAGGCTTCAATCGGACTTGCTGGAATTGAAAGTTGAAGCCCACGCCCAGATTTAGGTACTTGAAGAAGGCTTCAATCGGACTTGCTAGAATTGAAAGCGAGGAGGAGACAGAGCGGTACTCACGCCACACGCTGCTTCAATCGGACTTGCTGGAATTGAAAGTTGAATGCGATGCCTAAGAAGGGAAATCGGATGCTGGCTTCAATCGGACTTGCTGGAATTGAAAGCTCCGGCCCGCATCGCAAAGTGAAGCCACTTTTACGAGAAACAGCTTTCGCAAAGCATTATTTTTTTTACGTATGGTTGGTACCACGCTGTTTCAAACCACCCCTCGCCCCACCAGCCCCCAAAAGGCCCATGAAGCGAGGGGCTTTGTTCAGCAACCGCCCCTACCCCACCGGTGGGGTAGCCGGCACTTCCTCATCCGCCTGTCCGCCACCCCCACCGCGCGTATCGATGATGGTACGCAGCTCGCGGTAGGTAGCCTTGAAAGGGGCATCGTCCACGAGGTTTTCCACCAGATCGTCCAACAGCTTGAACTGCGCGCGGAGTTGGTCGAACAGGTCAGGCAGGGCGGCGGTGGCCGCCTGCGATGTGGCGCCCACCGCATCGCGTAGGCCGGCCAGCGGCCGGAACGTATCGATCGCCACCTGCTGGGCGCTTACCATCGCGGGCGTCACGCCGTATTCAGCCAAAGCAGTGGCGCGGGCCGCCGCCGCGTCGTGGATCAGTTGGCAGCGGTTCACGCTCTCCTCCTCCGGGCCATAGACCAATTCCGAGGGTGCGAAATCGACCTGCTGCAACAGCGCATTGTTGCCCGTCATGCGCGCCAGTGGGCGTAGGCCGCGCACCAAGGGCTCCGTCACGGCCCCCACTAAGGCCAGTTGCTGGTCTTTGTCGAGGGTGTACCCGGTGGTATCCATCTCCTGTTGGGTTAGCCCCGCTTGGATGATGCCGTTGGTCAGGGCCCGCACCGTGTTCACGACGGTCACGAGGATGGGCTTCTGATCCCACTTGCCGGGGGCACCGTCGAAGTGGGCAATTTCGCCTCGGCTCATCCGAAGCGTATTCAATTGGCGCTGTTCCATATGGGGGGAGTGGAATCAACTCAACACCGACGCCCGGCCAGCCGGGCCGCGCCCGACCTTCAGACGCACTACGAAGATAGAAGCAAAATATAGCGCGAGGCGCTGGCGCGCGTTCCCATCAACCCGCAACACCCACCTACCGAGACCCGTGAGGCAGCGTAAGGCACCAGCGAGACCGTGTAAGACACCAGCGGGGCCGTGTAAGGCACCAGCGGGGGAGCGTAAGGCACCAGCGGGGCCGTGCAACCTAACAGTGAGGCAGGATGAGCTACCAGTGGGGCCGTGTAACCTGACAGTGGGGTAGTGTAAGACGCTAGTGAGGTCATGTAACCTGACAGTGGGGCAGTGCAAGCTACCAGCGGGACCATGTAACCTGACAGTGAGGCAGTGTAAGCTGCTGCTTTAGCTCGTGCTAGTGTGCCCGCCCCGCCGCCGCCAACGACGCGTTCAACTCGCCGGGGGCGAGGTTTTCGCGGGCGCGGTCGTCAAAAATCGGCTGCGTCCAGCGCGCGTGGACACCTGAGCGCGGGCGGCCCCGGCGGGGCTACCGATTAGCCTTGTTGCGTCGGCTCCTCTCGTGGAAACGCAGAGTACTTGTAATCTCGAACCCTGAAAGGGTTCTATTCCACAGCCTGGGGTTGCTATCCCGAAGGGATTGCTACCCCAGGGACGCCAAGAGCCGCCACGAGCGGTACACGAAGACCGTAAACCGGGCGGTTGGCGTCGCACCAAGTCTATTGGTAGGCAGAAAAAACAAGCCACTGCTCTACCCACAGATAGCCCCTCTGGGGCTACCAGTAGCCATCCGCGCTAGCGCCACCCAGCCACCCCGTGCGCCACTCGCCGACGCGCGGTCTGGTGTAGGGCTTATTGCAAACCTCCTCCCCTAACCCCACCGCGCCCCCACCCGTAGGTTTTGGCCTATGACGAACGCCTCCTCCCCCATCTCCGCCGCCATATCTCCCGCAGCCTCCCCCTTTCGCTCCTTCTGGCAAGCCGGTTTCGAGTGCGCCGACCACATCAACAATCGCGGGCAGCGCGTCGATCTGCTGCGGATGACCGGCCACGAGGCCCACGCCGAGGCCAATTACCGCAGGCTGGCGCCCTTCGGTATCCGCACCGTGCGCGAAGGCATCCGGTGGGGGTTGGTCGAGCGGCGGCCCCATTTCTATGACTTTACGGAGGTGGGCGCACGGATGGCGGCCGGACGCGCCACCAGCGTACAGCAACTCTGGGACATTTGCCATTTCGGCTTCCCCTCCGACCTCTCGCCGTTGCACCCGCGCTTCGAAAGCCGCTTCGCCGAAGTGTGCGCGGCATTTACGCGGTTTTATCGGTCTCAAACCGACGAACCGCTCATCGTGACGCCCATCAACGAGGTTAGTTTTTTGTCGTGGCTTGGCGGCGATGTAGCCGGCACCGTGCCGTTTGCCCGCGGAATGGGCTTTGAAGTGAAACGGCGCTTGGCGGGCGCGTTCATCGCCGGTATCGACGCCATTCGGACCCTCGACCCTAGCGCACGGCTCCTCACCACCGAACCGCTCATTCACGTGGTGGCGCCTACGGGCGGCAACCGCCGCGCCCAACGCCACAACGCCCGGATGGCGCGCGAAGCCGACGGCCTCAACGAGTCGCAGTTTCAGAGCCTCGATATGCTCTGTGGCCGGATGTGCCCCGAGTTGGGCGGGCGCCCGGAATACCTCGACCTCCTCGGCTTTAACTTCTACTACAACAACCAGTGGGAACATTGCCGCAGTCGGCTGCCGTGGGAAGCCACCCCGCGCGACCCGCGCTGGCGCCCGCTCCACGAACTGCTGCACCGTGCCTGGCAGCGTTACGGCCGCCCGGTAGTGCTGTCGGAAACGAGCCATCCCGGCACCGACCGCCCCCGCTGGCTCGCCGAAACCGCCGCCGAATGCCGCCTGGCCCTCGATAAAGGGGTGCCGCTCCTCGGCGTTTGCCTCTACCCCATCATCGACCGCCCCGATTGGGACGACCTCACCACCTGGCACCGCGCCGGGCTCTGGGACGCCGAGCTACCCGTATTGCCCGACGCCCTGGCTCCCGTGCAAACCCTGCACGAACCGTCGGCGACGGCTTTGCGGGCGGCGCAACTGGTTTTGCCCGAACCGGTGCCGGCGAAGCTTGAACCAGCGGTGGAAGCGGCGGCGGAAACGATGGTCGCCGCGCAACCGGCACCCGCCTCCGCCGACGTGCCCGCCCGTCCGCACCGTACGCGAGCACTTTCGATGGAAATTTCTGTCGAAATGTAGCCTAAATCGGCAGCTTTCCGTACACTGCGCCCAATCGGCCCGCCGTACGGTGGGCGGGCTGTGTTGGCCTTTTTTGAGCCGCTCAGCACTTTCTTTTTTCTTTCATTTCCGATCCCGATGAACCGCTTCTCTACCTTCCTGACCTTGGGCCTGTTGCTTGCCGCTGCCGGCGGTGCCACCGCCCAAACCACTCCCGCCACCGATGCCTGGGGTACGCCTGCCCCGGCAGTGGCCCCGACCGCCGCCCCAGCTACTGCGCCCGATGCAGCGCCCGTCACGGGTGCGGTACCCGCGCCTGATGCGGCAACCGCAGCGCCCGGCGCCAGCACCGGCATCGAAGCTGCCCTCGGCGCCGAATCGGCCGCTACCAAGCCCTCGAAGACCGTCAAGCCGATTTCGTCGCAGCCGAAGCTGAACCCCAACAGCGCCGGCACCTACGACAAAAAGATCGTCAAGACGCAGAACAAGCACTCCAACAAAGTTATTTCCAAGCGTCGCCGCGCTACCACCCGCTACGCCTCCGCCCGTCGCCACGACCAAAACAAGGGCATTCGAAATATGGAGAAAGGCAAGGTTTCGGCGTTTAGCCAGCGCTAATCCATTGGCCCGCAGCCGAGTGCAGCGGGCCAAGGCTTACCTACCCGATTCGGTCTGCCCACCCGGCACGTTCGGCGCCGGAACCGAGTCGCTTACAAG
>JANPLI010000078.1:0-22337 GCA_031426455.1 Hymenobacteraceae bacterium
CGCCATCACCACCGGCGACCAGAATACAATGCTGGGCCTCCAAGCAGGGGCCGCTCAGACCAGCAGCAGTAACAGCACGTTTGTAGGGTTTCGGGCGGGGCTAGCCACTACGGTTAGTGGTAATACCTTCATTGGGGCTCAGGCGGGTACCGATAACGAAACGGGTATCCAAAACACGTTTTTAGGCCTAAACGCGGGCCGCTTACAGGTGAGCGGTAATTCCAATACGCTCGTCGGCCACCACGCCGGATTTTCCGCAACCGGCCGCGACAACACGTTTTTGGGTACGTTTGCCGGTTCTGGCGCCACCACCGGCGATGGTAACGTGTTGGTGGGCACCGATGCTGGCCGAGCGCTGGCCACCGGCAACAACGTTACGTTTGTGGGTACCCGCGCCGGAGCGGTCAATACCGTGAGCGGTAATACGTTCGTGGGCTTTGAAGCGGGCCTCGCAAACACCACCGGCTCGTCCAATACCTTCGTTGGTCAGCGAGCAGGCACCACTAACATCACGGGGGCCAACAACAGCTTTGTGGGCACCGGGACGGGCCTGTTCAACACGGCCTCCAACAACACGTTTATGGGTGCCTTCGCGGGTAATGCTAATGGCAGCGGCGGCGGCAACACGTTTGTAGGCACACAGGCCGGTCAGGCCAACTCGACGGGTGGGCAAAACACCTTTGTGGGCACGGCCGCCGGGTCGGCCAACACGGCTTCCGCCAACACGTTCGTGGGCAACGGGGCCGGTTCCGGCGCCTCCACCGGCGGCGAGAACGTGGCCCTGGGCGCTTCGGCTGGCACCAACCTGGGCACCGGCATCGGTAATACGCTGCTCGGCGACGGCGCCGATGTCATTTCCGGCGCTCTCACCAACGCTACCGCTATCGGACGGGGCGCTTTGGCTGGGCAGAGCAACGTGGTTATTCTGGGCAACGGCGCCGATGTAGGCATCGGCACGAACACGCCCGCCCAACGGCTGCACGTAGCCGGCACCGCCGGCACGCCCAACATCCGCCTGGGCAGCCTGGGCGGCACGGGCACCCGCGTAGTGACGGCTGACGCCAACGGCGACCTTTCGGCTACCGCCGCTGGCTTGGCCGGCTTGGCATGGGTACCGGGCGGCAACAGCTTCGGCGCCGAACAGCGCATCGGCACCAACGACGCCTTCGATCTGCCCTTCGAGACCAACAATACCGAACGCCTGCGCCTCATGCAGACGGGGGCGCTCTGGCCATCGATGGCCGTAACGACGAATACCGCCCTCGGGCAGAATACCGGCGTAAACTTGACGGGCAGCGCCTCGCGAGTGACGGCCCTTGGCGCCGGCGCCGGCGCCGCCAATACCGACGGCGACGCCAATACCTACGTGGGCGCCGACGCCGGTGCCGCGATGACGACGAGTTTCTTCAGCACCTACGTCGGTGCGCGGGCCGGGCAGTTTGCTACGGCCAGCAACAATGCGCTGGTGGGGTATCAGGCGGGTGGCCTGGGGGCGTTAAGCGGCGGCCTCAATGCCGTGCTAGGCAGTCAGGCGGGCTTGAGAATGACCTCTGCCAATGGCAATACTCTTTTGGGATTCAGCGCGGGGAGCGCGCTGACGGGCGGAAGCCAAAACGTGTTCGTGGGGCGCGACGCGGGTGCAGCGGCCGTTTCGGTTTCGGCGAGCACCTACATCGGTTCCTTTGCAGGGGAAGCTACCACGGCTTCAGCCAACACGTTTGTGGGTGGCAATTCAGGTCGGCTTAATACCACTGGCACGGGCAACGTATTCGTGGGGGACGAATCGGGCACCGCTAACCTCACGGGCGACGACAACACGTTCGTCGGCCACAACGTGGGCGCCCGGAATACGGCTTCTGACAACACCTTCGTAGGCAGCCGCGCCGGCGATAGCAACACCACCGGTACCCGCAACGTGTTCGTAGGCAACAACGCCGGCACGGCCAACGTCGCGGGCCTCGATGGCACCTTCGTGGGTTCCGGCGCCGGCCTCGTCAATACTGCCACCGGCAGCACCTTCGTGGGCAGCGGTGCGGGTGACCTGAACACCAGCGGGGCCGATAACACCTTCCTCGGCCAGGACGCCGGCAACGTCAACACTATCGGCGATAACCTCGTCATCATCGGCAACAACGCCGATGTGGCGAGCAACAACCTCAACAACGCCATCGCCATCGGCGCCGATGCGGTGGTGGGGGCGTCCAACAGCCTCGTACTCGGCGCCACCGGCGGAAGTGCGGTGAAAGTGGGCATCGGGATGACCACGCCGCTCACGGCCCTCGACATTCTCGGTGCGCTGGCCGTGCGCGATGACGGCACCACCACCGACATCACCATCGACAACCAGGTCATCACGGTCGGCAACCGGGGGTTTATCCGATTGACGAGCAACAGCGCCACGGCCATCGACCGCACCCTCACGCTTTCCGATGGTCTGATTCGCGGCCAACTGCTCATCATTCAGAGCGTCGAAACCGGAACGGGGCTATTTGAGATCGAAGACGATGCTGCCTTCCGCAACACCAATACCGCCGCCGACCGCAGCTTCGGCTCCGGCGATCTCATCCAACTCATTTGGAGCGGGACGGCTTGGTTCGAACTGGGCTTCACCAATAACTAGCGCAGCTTCAAGCGACTTATCAGCACTAAGTTGACCCTGCGAAGAACGGCTTCGTGCCTCGCCGCAGGCGCTGCAACCCCCATTCGCGCGGCGCACGAATGGGGATGGCGATGGTGAGTCTGATCCTGAGCCTTGAGAGAATACGTCGCAAAGCCTCCTCGCAAGGTCAAAAAATGCCCTTGACCCTGCACTGGCGCCATCGACTGAAAGCAACGGTGGCGCCTCTCAAAAAGCCCAGCCCAGGTTCAGGCCGGACGAAAGCTTGAAGTGGCTGTCGGAAATGCGCTCATCGGGCCGGACGCCCGCAATGCCCCGCACCACGGTGCGCTTGTCGCGGTAGCCGAGGCCGGTGAAAATGTCGAACACGAAGTGTTTGCCCAGCACCCGCTGGTGGCCGAAGAGCAGGTCGTAGGTGCGGTTGGTGAGGTCGATCTGGGCCGTCAGGTCTTCCACCCGCACGTCGTAGGTCACCTCAGCCTGGGAAAAATGTGGCGACAGGTACCAGCCTTCGGGCGCCAGGCGCTTCCGGCTCAGGTACTGTCGGTATTGCGCCTGATAACGGGCACCGCGGGCGCGGATACGGGCGTCGGTCCAGACGATGCTGGGGCGCCCGGCGGCCGTGAACGCCGCTGAAATGGCCGCATTCAGCGCGAACGCGCCGATGAAGCTGAAGATGTAGTTCGTACCCAGATACGAGTAACTGACGCCGAGCGTGGCGCGGGGCGCGATGCGGCGCTCGTAACCGATGCGCGACTCTGTGGTGAAGGGCAGTTGGCCGTGAATCCAGCCCAACGGGGCGATTTTGAGTACGTTGCCGCCTTTGGCTGGCGCTGGTGATGTTGGAGCGGGCACCTGGGCGGCGGCGGGGTGCGCGAGCGGCGCACACAGGGAGGCTGCCAGGAGCCAACGGCTCACGAGACAGTAGCCGGAACTGGGGAATGATGCTGCCAAGAATTCGGGATAAAAGACCGTAAGAAGAGGGAGGCTCAAAGATAAAAGGCCAGTTAGTATCTGTTGGGTGGTGGCGTCCGGCCTTCGTGCTGCCTGCTACGGTTGGCTACGCCTTCGGCGCCGTCGGGTGGCGCGCGAACGAGCGGGCTGCCAGTGCGGCGGCGCCGGCCGTCAGCACGGCTCCCAGCAGGAAGGGCGCGCCGGGGAAGTGCAGCGGCGCGCCGGGCTGCGTGAAGTGGGCGAACAGGTTCGTCATCAGCAGCGGGCCGATGATGGCCGACACGCTGATCAGGCTGGTCAGGCCGCCTTGCAGCTCGCCTTGTTCGGTGGGCGGCACCTGCCCTGTGATGATACTCTGCAACGCCGGCCCGGCGATGCCGCCCAGTCCGTAGGGCACCATAAAGGCGTACATCATCCAGCCCCGGGAGGCGAAGGCGAACAGCGTGAACCCCACGAAGTAGAAGCCCAGCCCCACCAGCACGGCTCGCTGCGGCCCCAGGCGCGGAATGGCGATGCGCGTCAATCCGCCCTGCACCAGCCCGATCACGAGGCCCACGAAACCGAGCGAGAAGCCGACTTCGCGCGGCGTCCAGGCGAAACGCTCCTGCGTGAAATAGGTCCAGACCGTCTGCGTGGCCGACCCGGCGAGGTAGAGCAGGAAAAAGCAGACCGTCAGGCTCAGGATCACGGGGTAGGTGCGCAGGCGCAGCAGGGTGGCCACGGGGTTAGCGCGGCGCCAGTCGAAGGGCCGGCGGTTGTGCGCTGGCAGGCTTTCGGGCAGCACGAAGTAGCCGTAAATGGCATTGCTGAAAGCCAGCACCGCCGCTGCGAAAAACGGCACGCGCGGGCCGTACTGCCCCAGCAGCCCGCCGGCGGCCGGCCCCAGAATGAAGCCCGCCCCGAAGGCCGCGCCGATCAGGCCGAAGTTCTGCGCGCGGTTTTCGGGCGTACTCACGTCGGCAATGTAGGCCGAGGCCGTGGTGAACGAGGCGCCCGTGAACCCCGCCACGGCCCGCCCGATGAAAAGCCAGCCGATGGTGGGCGCGAAGCCTTGCAGCACATAGTCCAGCCCAAACCCTACGAGCGAGAATAGTAGTACCGGCCGGCGCCCGTAGGCATCGCTCAACCCGCCCAAAATGGGCGCGCAGCCGAACTGGATGGCGGCGTACGTGAAGCCGAGCCAGCCGCCGTAGCGGGCGGCGGCGGCCAGCGTTTCGCGGTTCAGGGCCAGGTGGCTGAGGTCGGCGCCAGTGCCGTGGCCGGCCAGCAGCTCCTGAATCAGGGTGGGGATGACAGGGATGATTAGCCCCAGGCCGGTCACGTCGATCAGCAGCGTGATAAAGATGAACGTGAGCGCGGCGCGCGCGGCAACAGGGATAGGGGCGGCATCCGGAGCGGAAGGGGTAGGCGTCATAGAGGCGGCAAAGGTCGGGCGGCGGGGCGGGCCATCGCTGAACCCGGCTACGCCTTCTGATGAGCCAAAACCGCGAATTCCGGTTCGTCACAGTTCAGCGGCCTCAGTCCACGAAAGGGTCAGGTCCTGAATCGACAGTAAATGACGCTGAATGCACGATTTTTTGGAAATTGCCCCTCTTGTCGAAGGGGGGTAGGGGAGGCAAACGATTGTTTTTTGGTGCAGTAGTCTTCAAAATTGACCAAGTGCTGGCAGTGGCCTACTTTTACGTTTTCACCCGCCCGAATGGAAGGAACCCTGGCCCTGTTGTACGCCCTGCTGGCCGGCATCGGCCACGCGTTCGAGCCTGACCACCTCTTCGCGGTCAGTAATATCATCTCCCGGCGCGACCGGCCGGTGCTGGCCCTGCGCGACGGCCTGTACTGGGGCCTGGGGCACACCACGTCGCTGGTCGTCTTCGGCGCCCTGATTCTGCTGGGACGCGTGGCCTTTTTACAGTCGGCGTATTTCGACGCCCTGGTGGGCGTGCTGCTCATCGGGATGGGCGCCAGCCGGCTCTGGCGCTGGAACCAGCCGATCCAGCTCAAACGAACCAGCTACCCGCACCGGCTGGCCTACACGGTGGGGGCGCTCCACGGCCTGGCCGGCAGCGGCGCCCTGGTGCTGCTGGTGCTGAGCGCCCTTCATTCGGCCGGCCTCAGCCTGCTCTACCTGTTGGTGTTCGGCCTGGGCTCGCTGCTGGGGATGCTCGGCGTAGCCGCCCTGTGCAGCATCCCGTTCACCCCCCGGATGCGCATCAGTCAGTTATTCAAGGAACAGGCGGTCATCCTGTCGTCAGTAGTCTGCATCGGCTACGGCGGCTGGATGCTCTATACCAACGCCCTTAGGTAGGGCAGATGTTAGACAGCTAGACTGTTAGACGTTAGATGGTTAGGCGATTAGGTGGGAGCTGTAAACATCAAGCTGATCTGTATGATAGACAAGGCGATGATTGCGCTCCGCAACCTCAAGTTTTGAATCCCTCTCACCCTCTCACCCTCCCCAATGCACCTCTCCCCCAAAGACCTCGATAAGCTGGTCCTGCACCAGGCCGGCGTGGTGGCGCAGAAACGCTACGCGCGCGGCCTGCTGCTGAACTACCCGGAGGCGCTGGCGCTGCTGGCTACGCAGTTGCTGGAGTTCATCCGCGACGGCGAACGCGTGGCCGTGCTGATGGACAAGGGCAAGCAGTTGCTGGGTTTTCAGGAGGTGCTGCCCGGCGTGGCCGACCTGCTGGCCGAGGTGCAGGTAGAAGGCACGTTCCCGGACGGCACCAAGCTCGTGACGGTTCACCACCCGATCTGCCGCGAAGTCGGCAACCCCGCCCTGGCGCTCTACGGCTCCGGGCTGACCCGTTCGGCGGTGCCTAACGTGCTGCCCGAATCGGTGTCTGCCGCGGCGCCTGTCCCGGTGCCTGAACCGCCCACGCCCGGCGAATATCTGCTGGCGCCCGGCGAGCTGAACCTCAACGCGGGGCGCGAAACGGTGACGCTGGAAGTGGTGAATATGGGCGACCGCCCGATCCAGGTCGGCTCCCACTACCCGTTTTTCGAGACGAACGCTTCCCTGCGCTTCGACCGCGCCGCCGCGTATGGCTTCCGGCTCCAGATACCCGCCGGCACGGCTGTCCGCTTCGAGCCGGGCGAACGCAAGCGCGTGACGCTCGTGGCGCTGGCCGGCGCGCGCGTGGTGTACGGCGGCAACGGCCTCATCGACGGCCCCCTCGACGAGCCCGCTACCCGCGCCGCCGCCCTGGCCCGCGCTTCGGCCCAGCATTTTCAAACCACAACGCCCCAATGAGCCTCTCCATCGACCGCCGGGCCTACGCCGAGATGTACGGCCCCACCACCGGCGACCGCGTCCGGCTCGGCGATACCGGCCTGCTGATTCAGGTCGAAAAAGACTACTGCGTGTACGGCGAGGAAGTCAAGTTCGGCGGCGGCAAAGTGCTGCGCGACGGGATGGGCCAGGCCGCCGGTGTGGCCCAGGCTGATGCCCTGGACCTGCTCATCACCAATGCATTAGTTGTTGATTATACGGGCATCTACAAGGCCGATGTCGGCATCAAGAACGGCCGCATTGTGGGCATCGGCAAGGCCGGCAACCCGCATCTGATGTCCGGCGTGACGGCCGGAATGGTGGTGGGCGTGACCACCGAAGTGGTGGCCGGTGAAGGCCAGCTGCTGACGGCCGGTGGCATCGACTGCCACATCCACTTCATCTGCCCGCAGCAGATTCCGGAGGCCCTGGCGTCGGGCGTCACCACGATGATCGGCGGCGGCACCGGCCCGGCCGTGGGCACCAACGCTACCACCTGCACCCCCGGCGCCTTCTACCTGCAAATGATGCTGCAGGCCACCGACGTGTGGCCGCTCAACTTCGGCTTTCTGGGGAAAGGAAATTCGTCGCGCCCGGAAGGCCTGATCGAGCAGGTGGAAGCCGGCGCGCTGGGCTTCAAGCTGCACGAAGACTGGGGCACGACGCCCGCCGCCATCGACCAGTGCCTGACCGTGGCCGATGCCTACGACGTGCAGGTCTGCATCCACACCGACACGCTCAACGAAAGCGGTTTCGTGGAAGCATCGCGGGCGGCGTTCAAGGGCCGCACCATTCATTCCTACCACACCGAAGGCGCCGGGGGCGGCCACGCGCCGGACATCATCACGCTCTGCGGCGAGCCGAACGTGATTCCGTCGTCCACGAACCCCACGCGGCCCTACACGGTCAATACGCTGGACGAACACCTCGATATGTTGCTCGTCTGCCACCACCTCGACCGGAATATCCCAGAGGACGTGGCCTTTGCTGAAAGCCGCATCCGGGGCGAAACCATCGCCGCCGAAGACATCCTCCACGACCTGGGCGCGCTGAGCATCATCTCCTCCGACTCGCAGGCGATGGGGCGGGTAGGGGAGGTCATTACGCGCACCTGGCAGACCGCCCACAAGATGAAAGCCCAGCGCGGCGCCCTGCCGGAAGACGCTGTTGGTGAGATAGAAAATGACAACTTCCGCGTCCGGCGCTACATCGCCAAGTACACCATCAACCCCGCCCGCGCCCACGGTATTTCTGAAGAGGTAGGTTCCGTGGAACTGGGTAAACTGGCCGATCTGGTGCTCTGGAAACCAGCGTTTTTCGGCGCCCGCCCGGAGATGATCATCAAGGGCGGCATCATCGTGCAGGCGCTGATGGGCGACGCGAACGCGTCGATCCCGACCACGCAGCCCGCCTTTTCGCGGCCGATGTTCGGCACTCTGGGCGGCGCCGTGGGGCGCTCGTCGCTGGCGTTCGTGTCGGGCGCCTCGCTGGAAAAGGTCCGGGCCGAATACGGCCTGCGCAAGGCCGTGGTGGCCGTGAAAAACTGCCGCACCGTGAGCAAGAAGGAGATGGCCCTCAACGATTACCTGCCGAATATCGCCGTGGACCCGGAAACCTACCGCGTCACCATCGACGGGGAGCGGATCACCTGCGAACCGGCCACTGAGCTGCCGCTCGCGCAGCTGTACAACTTGTTTTAGGATCGCGCCGGACCAACCGGCTCGCCCCAACCTTTACCCATCCGCCCGATGCAAACCGCCCGCCTGCTGCACCTGCTCGACTCGGCCCTGCCGACGGGCGCGTTTGCGTACTCCTACGGGCTGGAAAGCTGCCTCGCGCTGGGTCTGATTTCCAGCGAAGCCGACCTGCGTCAGCACCTCTACGCCACGCTTCAGCAGGCCGCGAGCCTGGAGCTGCCGTTCGCCAGTGCCTGCTTTGCGGTGACCGATGACGCGGCGCTGCACCCGCTGGTCGAGGAATACGATGCCCTGCTGCTGATTCCGGCCCTGCACCGCGCCAGTGCCGCGCAGGGCCGAAGCTGGCTGAAACTGCTGACCACGTTTTATCCGGCGGCGGGCCTCGACGAGCTGCGCGCGTGGTTCGTGGCGAATGACCTGCCGCCCCACTTTACGCTGGTCTGCGCCCTGAGCCTGCGCCGCGCCGGCTTCGCGCTGGCCGATGTGCGCCTGCTGCTGCTGCACACCGTGCTGCGCGACCAGGTGAGCGCCGCCATCCGGCTGGGGTTCCTGGGGCCGCTGGCCGGCCACCGCCTCCAACACGCGTTCTACGCCGTCTTTGATCACCTACTGGCCACCACCGCCGACCGCTCCTATACTCAGGCCACCCGCGCGGGCTTCCTGCTGGAGGTGGCGCAGGTGCTGCACGACGACCTGTATTCCCGGCTTTTTCAAACGTAGCGCAGGGACGCAAGGTGGCTAGGCAAGTGCGGCGCAGGTAGTCCCGACGGGACCGCTTGGAGCCCCTAAATCGTCCTTTTTCTACCGGAAGGTGGTCCCTCCGGGACCCGTTAGGCTTCCGGTTTGAGGGGAATGACCCCTTCGTCCGTTCGCCCTGTCCCCATTTAGCCAGTTACTGTTTCTACAGGCCTCACCCACTACCTCACCACCTCACCACCACCACCTCACCACCACCACCACTACCAAATGCCTTTCGTCGAAAAACTCGCGCTCCTGCTTCACGGCCATGGCCACGAGCCGTATGAAACGCCCGGCGATTTTGCCGACCGCGCCACCCGTCGCCTGCCGTCGTACCGCAACTTTCGCCAGCGCGCCTTCACGGTAGGCATCGGTGGGCCGGTGGGCACCGGCAAAACGGCCCTGCTCAAAGCGCTGTGCGAGCAGCTGCGCGCGGAATTCCGCCTCGGCGTGGTCACCAACGACATCTTTACCCGCGAGGACGCCGAGTTCCTCATCCGCCACAGCGCCCTTTCCGAGGACCGCATCGTGGGCGTCGAAACCGGCGGCTGCCCTCACGCGGCCATCCGCGAGGATATTTCGCTCAATATGGACGCGCTCGAAGGGCTGATGCAGCGGTTCGATAATCAGATCGATTACCTTTTCGTGGAAAGCGGCGGCGACAACCTGGCCGCCCACTTCAGCCGCGAGCTGGTCGATTACTCGATCTACGTCATCGATGTGGCCGGCGGCGACAAGATTCCGCGCAAGGGCGGCCCCGGCATCACGCAGGCCGACCTGCTGGTGATCAACAAAACTGACCTCGCCGAGCTGGTCCGTGCTGATCTCGGCGTGATGGAGCGCGACTCGCGCCGGATGCGCGGCGAAGGCCCGTTTCTCTTCGCCCGCGCGCTGCACGGCGTCGGCCTGCCCGAAATCATCGCTCACATCCACGCGGCAAAAGCCCACGCCCTGGCCTCCGTACGCCCCGATCGGCGGTAGGAGCAGCGGAGCGGAAAAAGGGGCTGACGCAGCTCTAGTGTTTCCGCCGTAACGGGTTGTCGCCCAGTAGCTCCGGCGCGGCCAGCTCCTGCAGGAGCGCATCGCAGAGCGGTTGCAGCGCCAGCCGGTCGAGGGCACCGGCGCGTAGCACCGTCACGCCGGGCCGGGCGGCGGTTACGGCCACCACGGCCGGGCGGTCGCGCAGCGAAAAGTGCGGCTCGGCGCGCTCGGGCATCGTCTGGGCGTGCAGGTGCGCGGCCAGGCGGGCGTAGCGCGCCTCGGCCGGGTCGCCGACGAGGTAGGCCGTGAAAGCCGTTTGGTAGGGGCCGAAGTGGGCGGGCGCGGTGGCGGCGTGGTCGGCGGGCGCGAAGGCAAACCGGTCGAGCAGCACCAAACGCCCGGCGCGGTGAACGCGGACCTCGGACTGGAAATCGGTGAAGACGAAGCGCTCGCCCTGGTCAGTTCGGCCCCCGTGAATCCAGTCGATGAGCAGCAGCACGGCATCGGGGGCCAGCGTCCAGTCGTGCGTCTGGCGGTAGCGACTGCCGGCCTGGGGCACCACGGGGTCGGGGAAGACGACCGCTAGCGCGCCCGCCGCCAGGGTGCCGGTGGTGTGCTGCTCGGCCACAGCTCCATCCACCGACTTGTACACCTTCGTGTTCGCCTGCGTGCTGAGCAGCAGCCGGGCGCCCGCACCCACGGCCAGGTGCAGGCCCAGGACATCGCCGGCCACCAGTCCGCCGCCGTAGCTCGACACCACCACGTGGCAGCAGCCAGCCGCGGCGGCCGGGTTCAGCAGCTTGAGCGGCTGCTGGCTGCGGCTCGTCACGACCCGCGACGCGCCCCGAACGTGGGCAATTTCCAGCTCGCTCCAGGCGGCGGTAGGCGCATCAGGCGAATCGATTGCGTTGGCCGTCGCCACGGCGGCCGGCGGGGTAGGGGCGGTAAGGGTCATTGGTGGGGGGCGGCGCGAGGCCGGCAGTTGGAAAAGGTAATGCAAGCTACTGCCTTTACGCGGCATTAGCGGCGGGCACCCGGTGGCGGGTGAGGGCGCTGGTGAGGGCGTCACCCGCCGGGGGCGCTAATTTTGCCCCGTGGGAAGGTCCGGCTCTAAGCTGCACCCGCTGGCTCTTAATGCTGTTAGGTGCTGAACCGGAGCTTACAATGTTGAGTACCCGGTTCGAGGTTTCAGTTGTTTGGGATGGAAAACGGGGCCGTCAAAAACCGAGTCTCAACTTCAAGCGACTGAAAAACAGCGAATAAGGCCTTAATTTCTCCCGCCCTCAAACCCTCGTACTCTCCTTCCCTTGCTCACTACCGCTCATCACGAAGAACACCTGCGCGAGATGCAGGAATTACGGACCCCCCGCGCCGGTCGCCAGTTGGCACGTGTGGTGGCGGCTATGGGTCTGGGCCTGTTGGGCTGCCTTTTTCTGCCCTGGCAGCAAAATATCAGCGGCTCCGGGCAGACGACGGCGCTGCTGCCCCAGGAACGCCCCCAGACCGTGCAGACGGTCATCGCGGGCCGCATCGAACGTTGGGGCCACCAGGAAGGCGACCGCGTACGGAAAGGCGATACGATCCTGGTGCTGTCGGAGGTCAAGGACGAATACTTTGACCCCCAGATTATGACGCGTATCCGGGAGCAGGTCACGGCCAAGGACCAGGCCATTACGGCTTACCAGGGCAAGATTACGGCCCTCACCGATCAGCTCGCGGCCCTCACCGACCAGCGCGGGCTGAGCATTCAGAAGGCGTACAACAAGATTCGGCAGGCGCGGCTGAAGATTCAGGCTGACTCGGCCGACCTCCTCAACGCCCGCCTCGAACAGCGCGTGGCCGATCAGCAGTTGCAGCGTCTGGAAGCGCTGTATGCCAAGGGGTTGTTTCCGCTGACGGAGCTGGAAAAGCGCCGCCTGAAAAACCAGGAGACCGACTCGAAGCTGATTTCCGGGCAGTCGAAACTCCTCGGCGCGCGGCAGGAACTCCTGAATGCGCGCATCGAAATTTCCTCGCTCGGTGCCGAATATGCTGATAAGTTGGCAAAGGCGGAGAGCGACCGTTCGTCGGCCCGCTCGGCGCTGGCCGATGGCGAGTCGGAGAAGTCGAAGCTGGTCAATAAGTTGGCTTCCGTGCGCGTCCGGCAGACGCAGTACATCCTGCGCGCCCCCCAGGACGGCATCGTGGTGCGCGCCCTGCGCGCGGGCGTCGGTGAAACTATTAAGGAAGGCGAAGCCGTGGCCACCATTATGCCCGCCATCCATAACCTGATTGCGGCGCTCTACATCCGGCCCTACAACCTGCCGCTGGTGCGGCCCGGCACGCCCGTCCGGCTCGAATTCGACGGCTGGCCCGCGCTGGCGTTCAGCGGCTGGCCGGGCGCCAGCATCGGCACGTTCGGCGGACGGGTGCAGGTGGTGGACTATGTGGCCGACGCCGCCACCGGCAACTACCGCGTGCTGGTGGTGCCCGATTCCAACGCCAACCCCTGGCCGCCGCAGTTGCGGCCCGGTTCCGGCGTCAATGGCTGGGCAATGCTCAGTACCGTACCTGTCTGGTACGAGCTGTGGCGCCAGATCAACAGTTTCCCGGCGAACCTGCCCGGCACGCCCACCGACGTGAATGCCAAGTCGGCCACCGATTCCAAAGGCAAGGATGGCAGCAAGAAATAAGGCCGCATTCGGCGCGCGTACGGCGAATCGCTTGCTGGTCGGGCTGTTAGGGCTGCTCCCGCTGTTCGCCCCGGCCCAGCCCGACACCCTGCGCACCCTCACGCCGCAGGCGTTTTATACGGCCGTGCTGGCCCATCATCCCGTCGTGCGCCAGGCCGGGCTGCTGCCCGAAGCCGCCCGCGCCGACCTGCGCCTGGCCCGCGGTGCGTTCGACCCGAAGTTCGAAAGCTCCCTGGCCCGCAAGGAATTCAAAGGCGTTGAATACTACACCGACTGGGACTCCTACCTCAAAGTGCCACTTTGGCCCGGTGGGCTGGACCTGAAAGCCGGCTACGAGCGCAACACCGGTAAGTACCTTGATCCGCAGAATACCGTGCCCGGCGCGGGCCTGACCTACGTGGGGGTGAGTACGTCGCTGGCCGGGCTGCTGGGCGTCGATGAGCGCCGGTCTGTCCTGCGGCAGGCGCAGCTGTACCAGGAGATCGCCGAGGTCGAGCGGCAGAAACTGGTGAACAAGGTCATTTTCACGGCAATGAAGGCGTACTGGGACTGGTTCGAGGCCGCCCGCCGCCGCGACCTGCTGACGGGCGCCACCCGCCTCGCCACCGACCGCTACGGTGCCACGGCGGGCCGCGTGCTGGCCGGCGACCTGGCGCCCATCGACACCCTCGAAGCCGGCCTGCTGGTGCGCGAACGCCGCGTGGCCGAGCAGCAGGCCGCGCTGGATGCCTACCAGAACGCGCTCGAACTCAGTACGCACCTGTGGGGGCCGAATGAGGTGCCCGTCCTGCTCGACCCCCGCGCGGCGGCACCCGCCACGTTGCCACCGGTATCGCCGCTGACCTCCACCGAGCTGACCGGGCGCCTGACCTTTCTGGTCGAGCGCCACCCGGAGGTGCAGAAACTGCTGCGCAAAAACCAGCAGTTGCGCATCGAGGAGCGTTTCCGCCGCAACGACCTGCTGCCGAATCTCGATTTCTCGTACAATTTTCTGAGCCAGGGCGTTGGCTTTGGTGCCGAAACCGCTCCCGCGCCGGGCCTGACGAATGATTACAAGCTCGGCGCTCATCTGGCCGTCCCGCTTTTCCTGCGGAAGGAGCGCGGTAAGCTGGCGAGCGTCCGGGTGAAGCAGGTGCAGAACGATCTGGAACTTCTCCAGCTCCGGCGCGACCTCACGGCCGGCCTCCAGCAAGCCGCCGCGGAGCAGCGCACCCTGGCCAGCCTGCTGGCCCAGCAGCGCCAGATGACCGAAGCCTACCGCCAGTTGCGGCAGGGCGAAGTCGATAAGTTCGAGGCCGGCGAAAGCACCGTCTTTCTGGTCAATAGCCGCGATTCCAAGCTCATCGAAGCCGAGCTGAAACAGGTGCAGCTCGAAGCCAAGCTGCAAAAGGCACGGGCGGGCGTCATCGCTACGGGCGGCGCCCTGGATTGGGCGTACTGAGCCGGCACGGCAGAGCGATCCGATCAGTTGGCCTTGCCGCGCAGCCTTTATTCCAAGGCGTTCGTACTGATGCCGTTTGCGGTCGGGCTGGTTCCGTGGCCGTTTCTTCGCCTTAAGTGGTCGTTTACTGATGGCTAATTCGTTGCTTGCCCTCCTGCGTCACCAGTTCGACCTTACGGCCGATATGGCCGCGCCCGATGTCATCCGCGAGAGCGTGCTGGCGGGGCTGCGATTTCGGGGAACGAACCTGTGGGTGCTCATCTTCGCCATCGTGGTCGCGTCAGTGGGGCTCAATGTCAACTCCACGGCCGTCATCATTGGGGCGATGCTGATTTCGCCGCTGATGGGGCCAATCGTGGCCATCGGTTTCGGCACCGCCACGGCCGATCTGCCGCTGATCCAGAAAGGCATCAAGCATCTGTTCGCGGCCACGCTCATCAGTGTGGGCACGTCGGCGCTGTATTTCTGGCTCACGCCGTTGAAGGGCGCTGGCTCGGAACTGCTGGCCCGTACCACTCCTACGGCGTGGGACGTGCTCATCGCGCTTTTCGGCGGACTGGCTGGCGCCGTGGGCCTCACGCGGCGCGCCTTCACCAACGTAGTGCCGGGCGTGGCCATCGCCACTGCGTTGATGCCGCCGCTCTGCACCGTGGGCTACGGCCTCGGCAGCGGCCACTACGCCTACGCGGCGGGCGCGCTCTACCTGTTCCTGATCAACAGTGTGTATATCAGTCTGGCGGCGTTTCTGGTCGTGCGCTTTCTGGGGCTGCCGGAGCCAACTTTTGCCGATGCGGCCCGCAAACGGCAGGTGCACCGGATTACGTGGGCCATCGCCCTGCTGACGGCGCTGCCCAGCGTGTGGCTTGGCTACCGGCTGGTGCACAGGGCCGTGTTCGAGAATAACGTGCGTCGCTTCGTGGACGAGCAGCTCACGTTTCCGGCGACCTACGTGGTGGCCCGGCAGCTCAACCCCGCCGCCCGGACCATCAATATTCTGCTGGCCGGTAAGCGGCTACCGATTTCCCGGCTCGACTCCATCCGCGCCCGGCTACCCAGCTACCGCCTCGCCGCCGCGCGCCTGACCATTCGCCAGGGGATGGCCGCGTACGACTCGGCCGACGCCCGCGCCCTGCGTGCCGCGCTACTCGAAGACCTGCAAAGCCGCAGCGCCGCCGCGCTCGCCAACCAGGAAGCGCGCTTCAACCAACTCCAGCATCTGCGCACGATCGCTCCCGCCGTGCCGCTGCCCCTGGCCGGCGCGCTGCTGCGCGAGGTTCGCGCCGAGCACCCCACGGTGCGCCGGCTCGGGCTGAACTGGCTGGTGCAGTCCGCCGACTCCACCACGCCCGCAGCCCGCGCCGACAGTCTGCTGGTCGTGCGTCTGACCCTCAGTGAGCCGCTGCCCGTCACCGATCAGGTGCGCCTCACCAACTGGCTTAGGGTGCGAATGGCCGCCGCCCGGGTGCAACTGCTGCTCGAAACGCCGCCCGCGCCGGTGCGGGCCAGTTCGCCCCGGCGGGCGCGCACGGGGCGCCGCTAAAAGCGATTGTGAGCGTGGCATAACAACGAAACGGGGGCGGTAGGAAACAGGACAACGCCGCCGCCGTAAAGAGCCCGATTGAAAGGTTGGCTCAGGGGCTCACCCCACCTGTTCCCGTTATTTTTAAATGACTGACTCCGAATCGCTGCCTGAAGCCACTTGGCACTATTTCGCCAACGCCGCTGGCGCCGTTGACTTTTTGCCCGACCAGTACGTGTACCTGCACTGGCACGGCGCCCCAATGGACAGCACGGAGTTGCGCGCGCTCTACGTACACGCCCGCAACCTGCTCCACCGCCACCAATTGCGGTGTATCCTGGCCGACCATCGGGCGATGCCCGCCGTTACCGAAGCCGACCGGCAGTGGCTGCTGAACGAGTGGCTGCCCGAAACCGTCGCGCTGACGGGCTACTCGCACTGCGCCGTACTGCGGGCGCCCGACCCAGCCAGACGGATGCACACCGACGAGGTAGTCAATTGCCTGCGGCGCCACGTCACGGTGAAGGTCTTTCACGAGCTCTTGGTAGCGGCCAACTGGTTAAAGAACTCTTAGCCAGAGTGGGTTTCAGCGAATGGACCCAGCGACTGCGTAACTTCAGTTACTAAGCCGATATCATTGCACCAGGATCAGCGCCGTGCTGGCCGGCAGCACCAGCGGCGCCGGGCCTTGGTCGAGCTGGTCGAGCCCCTGTTCGTTGATTTCCCCCGCGCGCAGCACGACCCGGTATTTGCCGGGCGGCACCGGCACCTGGGCGGGCGTTCGGTTCCCGTTGAACAGCACCACGATGGTCTGCCAGGCGTCGCCACCGGCGTGCTCCTTCAGTTGGTAGCCAATGGTGTTGGCGGGCAGGTTCGGTAGAAAGACGAGGTGCCGGGCAATCAGCGCCTGGGTGGGCAGCCGGAACGCCGGGTGCGCGCGGCGCAGCGCCAGCAGCTTTTGGTAGAAGCCGAACACCTGCGGGTAGCGCGCCTTCCGGCCCCAGTCGAGCTGGTTGACCGAATCGGGCAGGTTGTACGAATTGTGGGAGCCGTGCTTGGTGCGCAGAAATTCGTCGCCGACGGGCAGGAAAGGAATGCCTTGGGAGGTGAAAACCAGGGCATTGCTCAGCAAGTCCATCCGAATCAGCTCCGCCTCCGAAGCGCCGGGGTTGGCCACGACCAGCTTATCCCACAGCACGCGGTCGTCGTGGCAGGCCACGTAGTTGATGGCCTGGCCGGGCGTGGTGGCCCAGGGCGCTTTGCTGTAGTTCACTTTCTCGTAGGCGAGCTGCGGGTGCCGGGTGGCGCCCACGATGCCGAACCGGACGCTTTCCTCCAGCCCCGGCTGGCCGCTGGCGAAGCCCGGCTCGGTCTGGTGGGCGTAGTGGCCCTTCACGCCGTCGCGCAGCTCATCGCCGAAGGCCGCCACCCGGTCGAGCTGGCCGACGTTGGCCTTCACGGCCCGCTGCGTTTCGGGCAGGGGCGACGCGCCGGCCGTCCAGCCTTCGCCGTACACGAACAGGCTGCGGTCCTGGGCATCCAGGGCGGCGCGCACGCCGCGCATCGTCTCCAGGTCCAGGATGCCCATCAGGTCGAACCGGAAGCCATCGACGCGGTACTCGCGCGCCCAGTACGCCACCGATTCCACGATCAGCTTGCGCACCATCGGGCGCTCCGAGGCCACTTCGTTGCCGCACGCCGAGGCATCGGCCCGCCGTCCGTTCGGCAGTTGGCGGTAGTAATAGCCCGGCACTAGCTGCTCGAACGCGCTGCGGTCGGCGTTGGCGGTGTGGTTGTACACCACGTCCAGCACCACGCGCAGCCCCCGGCCGTGGAGCGCCGCCACCAGTTGCTTCAGCTCGCGGATGCGGGCGGCGGGGTCGGTGGCGCTGGTGGCGTAAGTGCCTTCCGGCACCGAGTAGTGGAGCGGGTCGTAGCCCCAGTTGTAGTGGGCGCCGGGGGCGCTTTCATCCACGGAAGCAAAGTCGTTGACGGGCAGCAGGTGCACGTGGGTCAGGCCCAGCTCCGTGAGGTGGTCGAGGCCCGTGCGGACGCCGCCGGGGCCGCGGGTGCCGGCCTCGGTAAAGCCCAGGAACTTGCCTTTCTGCTGAATGCCGGACTGCGGCTGCACGGACAGGTCGCGGACGTGGACCTCGCCGATGATGATATCGGTGGGCTGCGCGAGCGGGGGGCGCTGGTCCTGCGCCCAGCCCGCGGGCGAGGCCGTGGCGGGGTCGAGCAGGGCGCCGCGCTGGCCATTGACGCCCACCGCGTGGGCGTACGGGTCGGCTACTTCGGCCAGCGGCCGGCCGGCCAGCGTGGCCTGCACCGTGTAGAAGCCGGTGGCACCGGCCGGCAGTTGGTAAACCCAGGTGCCCCCTTCGGCTTTGCGCATCGCGTACGTGGCGGTGGCCGGGCCGCCGGTGCCCGCCGCGTAGCACCGCAACGTAAGGGCGTCAGCCGTGGGGGCCCAGACGCGCAGCGTGGGCTGGTTTTGGACCCAGGTCAGCCCCAGATCCGCCCCGGCGTAAACGGGGTACTGGCTGAAATCGGGCAGCGTTTGGGCCGGGGCGGGCACGGCCAGGCAGGCAAACAGCAGGAGGGAGGCAAGGCGCATACGCAACATAGCGGCAAGTTCGGGGGGAGCGGGCGAAAACGCCGTCATTCTTCGAGCTGGCAGGCATCGTGGCGCCCGTAGTCGAGGCCACTCACGGTGCCGTCGTTTTCTACGCCCAGCAGCAGGCGCCCGCCTTCGAAGTTGCCGAAGGCCACCAGCTCTTTCGCCAGACTTTCGGGCCGCAGGTCATCGCGCTTGAACTCGACGGCCGGAGTTTTTGCCGTTGGTAAGGCGGGTCAGCATGTGGGGGGGGTGAACCTGCCTCAAGCCCCGGTCAGTAAGGTCGCTACGGTGGCGGCGAGCTGCTGGTAGGCCGGTGGGCGGACCTGGCGGATGGCTGTCAACAGGTCGCGCAACTCGGAAATATCGCCCACTTCCCGTTGCTTGCAGAAGCTGATGAAGTCCGGAAGGGCATTAGGTAGCCCATACTGCGCCGGATTGATAACCGCCGCGCGGGCCGCTTCGAACAGCCAAGCGTCGCAGGCCGGGTTGAGCACGATCAGGCGCTGGGTGGCATACACCGGGTGCGTGAGGATGTGGTGGGTGGCGTGTTCAGGACGAACTCGGGCCGGCGGCCGAAAAGCGTCGAGGTAGGGTTGCTCATCAAATTTCTTGTCGCGGTCCACCATCCCGATGACGCGCCGGGCATCTCCGTAGGTCTCGGCCTGCTTTTTCATCAGCCGCCCCACGTTGCCGATGCCGTGTTGATGATTGATGTAGTCGCGCCGGTCGAAGAGCAACGCCCGCATCAGGGCGGTATCGACGTAGCATTCGGGCACGAACAGGGGCGTAGGGGGCGGTCCGTCAGGCATCTGGGTGAACGAGGCGGTCCATATTGTAAAAAACATCCAGCCCGTCGGCGCGGATGCCGCGCACTTCGGCATCGGTCAGTTGGCGAAGTTTGGTCTGGTAGTCTTCGTAGTAGGCCACGAAGATGGCGACCTCCTGCGCCTGCGCTTCATCGGGGAGCATCGTTTCGAGAATCTCCGTGATGAGGTACGGGCTGTGCGTCGCCACGAAAAACTGATTGTTGCGGCTCTCGGCGATGCGCCGGCCCAACTGCGCCACGTAAACGGGGTAGGAGTGCGCTTCCGGCTCCTCGAAGAGAAGCACCGCATCGTCGTTGCTTTCGATGGCGGCGAGGTAGAAAATGAGGCGCTGTAGGGTATCGGCGATGCTGGAGAAAGGGTACGTGTAAAGTACCCCGTTCAACTCTTGACCTACTTCCAGTTGTAAGTCCTTTTCACGAATAACAAGGCGCTGCTGGGTATGCGACAGCAATCGGCTAATCGTTTCACTGAGTGTTTGGTGAGATCGGATAAGCGCTAGCAGATTACTCCCTTTTGGGGGCAAGAGATAGGGCGCTGATAAGCTGCGAGAGTAGATGATCGGCGCTGAATAACGATAAAAACGAACCGCTGATGCAGAGAAAGTAGGAGAGGAAAAGTGAAAAATCGGGTCGTAGGGAATGTTTATGCCGTCTTCCTTTAACTCTAGGAAGTTGTAGGGTGCGAACTGCTTTCGTTCGGTTTCACTGTTTAAAACAAATTCTTCGAAGAAGCGAATGAACGCAGCATCAGCATCGCCAAAGGGTGTCTGTTTTAGGCGTTGGTATTCCTGCTCGTTGTTTAAGTCTTCAAAATAGGCTTGGGGTAAAGCTAAGTACCGGATGCTATTGCTGAAGAGGTCTTTGCCTATAAAAGCGATATCGGAGTCAGTGTCGATTCGGATCGTATTGCTAAGAGTGGTTTGATAAAAGAGGTCTGCCAGAACTTGGTAACGAAGAACGCCTTCCAGAAATCGGCCTTGATGTTCATGTCCAATCCCGCCCAGTAAACTCATTGCTTCCAGCACGTTCGACTTCCCCACGTTTGGCTCGCCAATGATGAGGTTGACGCGGCGCGGTTTCAGCGTCACGTCTTTGATCGACTTGAAGTTGCGGATGCGCAGGGTGGTGATGGCGTTTTGCATTTGCAGGTTAGTTATGCAGCCGGTAAGTAGAATTCTTAGCGGCTATTTGCCCTTAGCTAGCTCGGTGGTTAGCCAGTCCAGCATTACGGAGGCGTCACTAATCAGGGCTGTGAAGGTAGTGGCGTCGGCATAAGCAGTACCGCCGGGGGCATACTGGGCGTCTAAACCAAGGCGACCTCCTACGATCAGTAGATCAATGCGAGTGCCGTGGGCGACGTGTGGGGTAAGCTCCTGCCGGTACTCGGCGGCTTGGGCTACGTCCATGTTCGTGATGGTGTAGGAGGGACGCTTAAACTCGATCAGGAGGTGACGGCCGGTATAATCACGGGACAACAGCAGGTCAGGGCGTTTGGCGGCATTCTTCCCGTTATATTTGTTTTGGCCGGTCAGCGCTTGCACGGTGGTGCGGAGTGACTGGTTGGAGATTAACGGGGAGTTGTTGGGGCCAAGCAGCCAGAGGTTTTCCTCAATGGCTTTGTGCATCTGTTGCTCGGTGGTGGCAGGGTTGCTGGCAAGGGTTTGTAGATGATTGAGGAAGGAGCGGCGACTAGCAGCGGTAGTGGCGGTCCGAGCCAAGTCAATCATGCCGAACTCGCGCAGCGCTTCGGCTAGGGCGAAGACTTCGGACGGCCGCGCTTCATCAAGTAGTTTGAGGACGTACCAATACTCGTCGCGGTTGATGGCCTCAATGATGACGGAGACGATAGCGCCAAGCTTGTCTTCGGGAATGTCAAGGAAATGCTTCTGAATGGCGGCTTCGATAGCCCGCCGCGCAAACTCTTGTTTGTGCTCAGGTAGCTTTTGTAACTCCCGATTGAGTTGTTGCGTCAGGCGGCCTCTGGCCAGCGCAATCTCCGTTTGAAAGGCGCTGCTCAGAGCGATGGCGAGCCGGCTACTAACAAACTCTTGCAGCGCGATATGAGCACGGGTGTCTTTAGCCAATGGCCCCCAATGCATTGTCAGTAGATCAGGTAGCTCATTGGCTTCTACTTCCCCAAACACACGCCCTAGCAGCTTCTTGGGTAGCTCGGGCAGTCGGTTGCGTACGTCATAGAAACTGGGCTTGTCGATAATCTTCGTTTGAACCCGCAAGCTGATACCCGCCTCACGGAAACGTTGCTTGGTATGCGAAATGACGAACCGCAGACGCACAGTGCCGACATCAGGTAGCGTGGCTTCGTGTTCGTGCGGCATGCCCCCTACATCAGTTACGTCGAGCTGCTCATCGTTGACGAAGATATTAAACCCTTCCGACCGGCAGTACTCAAGGGCTAGCAGCCGTTTGACGCGGGAGGCGTCGGGCTGGACGAGCGTGGCATTGAGGTGCGAAATGGTAATCGTGGTACCTCGGTTGGCAGCGACGCACGACTCAATGCGTAGATCTAGGGGGATCTCACCAAGTCCACGCTCATCTCGCACAGCACGGCGGATGATCTCTTTGTCGAAGGTAATGTAGGTGTGCTGTTCGTTGGCGCAGGTATCGACCTGCATGCGAGTGCCGACGTAGAGGCCAGCGAATTTGCCGACGCCTTTGCGGCCTTTGACAAGACGCCCTTTGTTAACCGTATTATCACCGCGCTTGAGGTGACGATTACTGGCGACATTAAGGTAGAAGCCGCGCAATTCGTCTGGGCTTGAGGGGCTCCCCATTGTTTGGACAGTTTTCGGGGTTTGCTTATTGAATTGTTGAAGTTAGGGGTTTAAGTCAAGCCAGATAAATGCTGGCGGGTGTTTTGCCATCGAGTCCCTGGTGGGGACGCAGTTGGTTGTAGTAGTGAAAGTACGCCTCCAACTGCGTAAACAACTGGCGCCCGTCTTGGGCTGGGTTCAGATACACGCATTCCCACTTGACCGAGCGC
>JANPLI010000079.1:0-3351 GCA_031426455.1 Hymenobacteraceae bacterium
GAAAACGGACGAAATGTGCTCGTCGCCGACGCCGGCTCGGGCCTGCTGACGACGATGCGGGAAGTCGTCGCGGAGCCAATGTTCTTGCTGCTGGTGGCGGCCTGCGCCGTGTATTTCAGCCTGGGGCGAGCCGAAGAAGCCATTACGCTCATCGTAGCGCTGCTGCTGGTGACGGGCCTTTCGGTCTATCAGACCGTCCGCAGCGACCAGGCCCTGGGCGCCCTGCGCGACCTGACACAACCGCAGGCGCAGGTGCGGCGCAACGGGCGCCTGGGCACCGTCCCCGTCGAAGACCTGGTGGTCGGCGACGAGGTGCTGATCACCGAAGGCGAGCGCATCCCGGCCGACGGCACGCTGCACGACCCCAACGATTTCTCGGTGGACGAAGCCATTCTGACCGGCGAAGCGATGCCGGTCACGAAATCGGCTGGCGACCTGGTTTCCGCCGGTACCAGCAGCATCTCGGGCAGCGCCTGGTTCACCGTGACGGCCGTGGGCGGGCAAACGGCCCTGGGCCGGATTGGGCAAAGCATCGCCACCATCGTCACCGAAAAAACACCCCTCCAGCTACAGGTCAGCCAGTTCGTGCTGCGGATGGCGTGGGTGGGTGCGGGCGCCTTCGCCTTGGTGTGGGGCATCAACTACGCCCGCTCCGGCGATTGGGTCACGGCCCTGCTGTTCGGCCTGACGCTGGCGATGTCGATCCTGCCGGAAGAAATCCCGATGGCTTTCAGCAGCTTTATGGCGCTGGGTGCCGCCCGCCTGAGCCGCGCGGGCGTCCTGACCAAACAACCCCAGACGGTGGAAAGCCTGGGATCAGCCACCGTGATCTGCACCGACAAAACCGGCACCATCACGCAGGACGGAATGAGCGTCCAGCAACTGTACGACGGCGCCACCACGACGCTGGTGCCGGTACCCGGCCCCCTGTCGGCCACCGCCGCCACGGTACTGGCCTACGCCCGCTGGGCGAGCGAAACGGCCCCGTTCGACCCGATGGAGCAGGCCATCGTCGCGGCATTCGCTGCCGCCGATCCGGCCACGGCCGCCGCGCCGCACCCGATGATCCACGAATACCCGTTGGCCGGCACGCCGCCGATGATGACCCACGTCCGGCAGGCGCCGAATGGCGAAATACTGGTGGCTGGCAAGGGCGCCGTCGAACACCTGCTGGCCGTCTGCCGCCCCGAACCGGCCGTGGCTGAACACATTAGAGCCGTCACGCAGCAGCTGTCAGCGGCAGGACTTCGGGTGCTGGGCGTGGCGCGCGGCACGTACGCACCGCCCGCTTTTCCGGCCGATCAGGACGATTTTACGTGGTCGCTGCTCGGCCTGATCGCGCTCGAAAATCCCCCCAAACCCAACGCCAAAGCGGTCATCGCGGCCTTTACGGCCGCCGGCATCGGGGTGAAGCTGATCACCGGCGATTACGCCGAAACCGCCCAGGCCATTGCCCGGCAAGTGGGCCTGCCACACGCCGACACGCTGCTGACGGGCGCCGAGGTGATGGCGATGCCCGAGCCTACCCTCCGGCAGCGGGCGCCCGCCACGGCGGTGTTCGCCCGGATGTTCCCCGAAGCCAAGCTGCGGGTGGTGGAAGCCCTGAAAGCCAACGGCGAAGTGGTAGCAATGACCGGCGACGGCGTCAACGACGGCCCGGCCCTGAAAGCTGCCCACATTGGGGTGGCGATGGGCCGGCGCGGGACGGAAGTGGCCCGGCAGGCCGCGTCGCTCGTCCTCGTTCACGACGACCTGAGCAGTATGGTGGAGGCCATCGCGCAGGGCCGCCGGATTTACCAGAACTTCAAGAAGGCGGTGTTTTACATCGTCTCGATTCACCTCCCCATCATCCTCACGGTGGCCGTGCCGCTGCTGGCCAACTGGAAGTGGGCGAACCTCTTCGGCCCGATTCACATCATTTTCCTGGAGCTGGTGATGGGGCCGACCTGCTCCATCGCCTTCGAGAACGAACCCGCCGAAGCGGGCCAGATGCAGCAACCACCCCGGCCGCTGACCGCCACCTTCCTGGCGGGCGCCGAACTGGGCCGAAGCCTCGGTCAGGGCCTGGGCATCACGGCGGCCGTGCTGGGCGTGTACTACGGGGCGATGCAACAGGGCGCGCCCGCGCCGGTCGTCCGGACGCTGGTGTTTGCGACGCTGGTGCTGAGCAATATCGGGCTGACGCTGGTCAATCGCTCGCTTACGCAGTCCGTCTTCCGCACCCTTTGGGTGCCGAACCGGGTGCTGTGGCTGATGCTGGGCTTCACCCTGCTGCTGCTGCTCACGACCCTTTTCCTGCCCGCCGCGCAGCACTTATTCGACTTCGCGCCGGTGCCCGTAAGCGCGCTGGGGTGGTGCGCGCTGGCCGCAATGGCGGGCACCGGCTGGATAGAGGCCTACAAGGCCGTGCGCCGCGGCCAGGACCGGAAACGGGCTACAGCCCTCGCCTAGAGCAGCTTCGGAGTCAATGCACGCGATCCCGTGTTCTTTTGCTCAAGGTTCGCATATGAACCACGTGGAGCAAGGCCCGGCCAACTTTCACCAGCATCAAGACGGCCCTCCAGCACCATTGCCTGTACGCGGCTACCTCCGGCGGCAAGCCCGGAAACAAGCCCGTGCCAATGGATAATAGCCGGGCGGAAAAGCCACCCGGTTTGCGCTACCGCCGGTTGTCAGCATAGCCGGGTTTGCGCAGGTCAGTTGCGGACTATTAGCGGGTTGCCGCGACTGAATGTAGTTTTGGGTTGCGACAAGCGGGATGTTGTGTCTAATTAAAAAATTTATGAAACTTATTTTATTTAAAACATTTTTTACGCTTTTATTTGTCATCAGATGCTTGTCAGCTTTTGGCCAGAGCGATAGCATTTATAATATCACGTTCGACTTCAAGCACTCCAGAAGGATTCCTAACAATCACGTGTCAATAAAATTTGAGCGATACGGAGACAGCATAAACGTTTCTGTAACGTCAGTCCCTAAGTACCCTACTTCACCTAAATGGAAAGAAACCAAAAAAACTACTCGCTCGAATTAAATTTAATTGAATTCGAAAAATTAGTCACTTCCATTAAAAACATAAATTGCACGCAAATAATCAACAACCTTGAATTTGACGGCGTCGACGGCACCGATTGTAAAATTGAAATTGGCGGAACCTCAAATAGTATTACCTACAAAATTTGGTCTCCCGACTACTACACAAAAGAAAGAAATTTAAGCGCGTTTTTGGACGCATGCAATTTAATTCTCTTAGCTGCGAAACTTAATCCGAAAGAAATACTATAATTTTATACATAAAATTTACAACAAATTTATGGCTTGTCAAAACTTTGCAAACCGTTAGCCACTTCC
>JANPLI010000080.1:0-3057 GCA_031426455.1 Hymenobacteraceae bacterium
CGGCGCGCTTTCGGCGGTTGGCGCGCGATTACGAACGGCTCGCTATTTCCCTCCAGCAATTCCATTTTCTCGTCTTTGCGATGCTGATGGTAACCAAAGCAAATGACTTAAATATCCTCAGCAGTGCCTAACACGCTCTAGCCGTAAATTGGCCATTAATGTGGGAGCGTGATTGGAAGGATACCATTGCAGCATTTGGTCCAAGTACAGGTTTAGATGGTAGTCCGAAGAGCAAGGAAGATCTTTCAGAATACCTTTTGAAAATGGGGCCAATTGGACCGGATCTTTACCCAAAATTTGCAAATACCATTGATTTTTACGATAAAATGACACTTGTTAAAAAATCTTGACCCCCATTCGCGCGGGGTTCCAGCCCCGTGTGGGGTATTGCAGGGTCTCCAGACTCGCCGGCCGGCACGGCCGCTTTAAGTTTTATCTGATGAAAATTAAATTATCCCTGTTGCTTCTTCTTTGCTTCGCTTGTGCAAAGCGCAAAAACCCTGACTTGCATATTATGCTTCAGTCTACTGAGGGCGATGTTAGATATGAAAGATTTGTCTTGGAAAATCGCTCGTGGTCTAAAGTTTATACTGTGAAGGTGCGCCAGATGGAAAGTAGAAAGACGGGGCGCCTATATGTTTCAGATAGTATTAGAGACGTGGTCTCCGATAAAACGGACACAATTTCAAAACTTGCTGATATCGTGGTTCCTCCACGTAAATGGCGATCCCTTGGGGTACGATACGATGAGAACTACTCTATGATGGTAGACCCAAGTCAGCCTTTGGATAAAGTGCGTCTTTATAGAGGATACGAGCGTGTTTTCGCGTATAAGATTGTTAATTGGAATGAAGGCGGCGATGTAGATCAGGTTAAGCACAATTCAGATCCATTTGGTCCAGCTTGGGTTTCTTTGATTGATGGAAGCGTCGAGTCAAGCCAAGGTGATATTAAGAACTAGCCCCTTTCGCGCGGGGCTCTGCCCCGTGTGGGGTATTTGCGGGCGTCCCGCCCGCCGGTAGCCCGCCGACGCACGGCACCGGCTCAATGCGCTGCGGGGCAGGCCAGAGGCCTGCAAATAGTTGCACACGGGGCAGAGCCCCGCGCGATTTGCTGCGGTTTGCTGCGGTTTGCTGCGATTTGCTGCGATTTGCTGCGATTTATCGGGAAACGGAAGGGAGGAAGTACATTTGACGCTATGTCGGAACGCTATAAATCGTGGCCGGATGGGCGGGCTTATTTTCTGACGCTGACGATAGCGGGCTGGATCGACTTGTTTACGCGGCGGGCATGTGCGGAGGTGGTCGTGCGGAATCTGGCGGTGTGCATCGAAGAGAAGGGGCTGCGGATATGGTCGTGGGTATTGATGCCGAGCCACCTGCATCTGCTTGCGGGCGTAGACACCGGGCAGCGGCTGGGCTATGTGATGCGCGATTTCAAGAGCTTTACGGCCAAGGCGCTGCTGGCGGAAATAGCTGAAAACCCGCAGGAAAGCCGCCGCGAGTGGCTGCTGCATCTGTTTCGGTACTATGGTAAGGCGGCCGGACAAACGCATCAGGTGTGGCAGCCGGGTGGGCACTTCTTCGTACTCGATAGCGAAGCGAAGGCGTTGCGGGCGCGTAACTACATCCATCAAAACCCGGTGGTGGCGGGGCTGGTGTATGCGGCGGAACATTACCCTTACAGTAGCGCGTGCCCAGAGCAGCGGCTGCCGCTGGCGGTGTGGTAGTCGCCCGTTCGTTTCTTTTCGCGCGGGGCTCTGCCCCGTGTGGGCTATTCCTGGGGCTCCAGCCGCGGCACCGCGCGCGACTTGTTTGCCCGATGTTTTCGAGCGGCGGCGGCGGGCTACTGGCGGGCCAGAGGCCCGCGAATACGGCACACGGGGCAGAGCCCCGCGCGAAAATCAGGAATCAGGAGTGATATGCGTTTGCGTTCTGGTCACGGCTTCGCGTTTAGGTCACGGGGTTTATCGTAGGTGTTGGTACTTTCTGGGTTCGGTATGGTACTTTCTGGAGTTGGTTGGGTGTTTTCAGTGTTGCGCATGGTACTTTCTGGGTTCGGCATGGTACTTTCTGGGTTGCGCATGGTGTTTTCTGGGGTTGGCATGGTACTTTTTGGGTTCGGTCGGGTGGTTTAGGGAGGTGACGGGGGGTTTGGGGGAGGTAACGGCGCGGGAGCAGTGGGGATGTGACCGGGAACGACCGGAAGGAGCTGGTCTGGCTGGCGACCAAGTTCCCCATCTACTCCCCCAACCGCGCCACCCCGCCACTCACCACGAACTTCATCAGCTCCGTCGCCGACGCATTCAGGTACGTAATGCGCTGGCGCGGCAGCAGCAGCACATCGCCGGAAAACTGGTACGCCGACGGCACGTACACCGCCGCCATATCGGGCAGGTTGAGGTAGGCGAGGCTCTCCTGCGTCACGAACCCGATCTGGTAGCCATCCTCGGTGGTGGAGGCGTCGTTGTCGGTGAGGCGGATGAGGACCGGGCGATTGAACTTGGAGTTATCGCCGACCAGCGCATCGAACAAATCGCGCGTGCTGGTATAAAACAAGCCGATGACTGGAATCGGGTAAATCAGCTTTTCCATTTGCTGAAACAGCGGTCGCACCGCCACCGACGACCCCACCCACCCCAACACTGTGAGCCCCACCAGCACGCCGCCGGCGCCGGCGCCCGGTATACCCACATCGAAGGTGGCATTGAGCCAGCCGACCGCCAGCGCCAGCAAATACATCGTGAGCGTGGCCGGCCCAACGAGCAGCAGCCCCCGAAAAAAATAGCGGATCAGCCGACGTACCATCGCAGTAGGCTACCGGGCGGGGTAGATGCCGTCCCGAAGCGCGGCTAAGGTAAGAGCGGGATGGGGAGATATGGGGATGTGAGGATATGGGGATGTGAGGATGGGGGGGATGTGAGTATTTTTTGTTTCGCGCGGGGCTCTGCCCCGTGTGGACTATTCGCGGGCGTCCCGCCCGCCAGTAGCCCGCTATCGTAGCCCAAAAGCGTCGCGTTTCCTCCCTTGCCCGGCATTTAAATGCCGGGCAAGGGAG
>JANPLI010000081.1:0-9049 GCA_031426455.1 Hymenobacteraceae bacterium
GCTGTGGGCTTATTCCCTGGGCGATACCGTGCGGTTCACGTCGCTGAACCCGCCGCGCGTGGTCGTCACGGGCCGGTTGAAGCATTTCCTGAGTGCCTTCGGCGAACACGTGATTGCCGAGGAAGTGGAGGCTGCCCTGAGCGCCGCGCTGGCCGCACACCCCGAAACGCGCGTCACCGAATTTCACGTGGCCCCGCGCGTAAGTGCGGCGCCCGGCGAAGTCTCGCGACACGAGTGGCTGATCGAGTTCGCTACGCCACCCGCCAACCCGGCCGCATTCGCCGCCGCGCTGGACGCCGACCTGCGCCACCGCAACCATTATTACGACGACCTGCTCGCCGGCCGCATCCTGGCGCCGCTGCTGCTGACGCCCTTGCCGGCGGGCGCCTTCCGGCAGTATATGGCGAGCATCGGCAAGCTCGGCGGGCAAAATAAGACGCCCCGCCTCGCCAACGACCGCTCCGTCGCTGACGGTCTGCGGCGGGCGGCGTAACACGCCCCACCGAAAGGAAGTCGGAGCCGCGCCGAAGCCGCACCCGCCACTCAGGGCGCGGTTTCGGCCACCTGCGTCACGCGACGGGTCTGGTCGTCGAGCAGATAAGCCACGGCCACCAAGTGGCGCGGGTTCCAGTTGGTGGGCACCGGTAGGGTCAGATAGGTCAGCACCTGCTGCCCGGCGCCTGGTGCCGTGGTCTGCACCGCGCCAAACGTACCCAGCGGCGCGGCGCGCAGCAGGTGCCGGTGCGTGTAGTCCCGGATATTGCCCGCCGCCCGGGCGTAGTCTTTCTGGTAGGAACGGATGCTGTCTTCCAGGATATTGACGACGAGCCGGAACGTGCGCCCCGGCTGCGCGGCCCGGTACTGGGTCCGGATTTTCAGCCCCAGCGTCCGGGTGGCGGGCGCATAGCGGGCCGTCACGCGGAGATCCTGTTCCGGCACCAAAGCCAGTTCGGTCGCCACGCGTTCGGCCCACGCCCCCTCCGATACCACCGGCGACGCGCCCCCTGCCGCCGGGGCGCGATTCACCATCCCCTGGGGCAAGCCGAAGTTATCGATGCCGTAGCGGGTGTTCAACTCCTCACCGGCGGGCGTTCGGTAGTCGTTAAAATACAGCGTGTCCGAACGCGGCGCGGCAAATGAGCCGATGTGCGGCGCCACCACCACCAGGCGGTCGGAGTACTGGGCCAGCAGCCGCCCCACCACCTGCGCGGCACGCGGGCAATTGCCGCAGGTGTGGCCCGTGAAGTTTTCCAGCAGCACCCGCTGCCCGAATACGGGCGCCGGGCGGGCCGCTTCCACCGAATCGAGCGCCAGCGAATCGCGCCGCCCGGCCGTCTGGGTTTCAGCCGGCGGAAACGGGTTCGTCACGGTGTCGCAGCCAGGTAAACCTAGCCCCAGCAGCGAGAGCGCCACCAGGGTCAAGGGTAGCGCAAGAGCAGAAAAACGGCGCATCGGATCAGCCATCAGCTAAAATCAGGTTCACGAACCTTACTCTTTTACAACCCGCACCGCCGGCTGCCCGGCCACGCGCAGCACGTAAGCCCCAGCGGGCCAAGCACTCGCGTCCACGGTTGGCGGTACGGCGGCGCCACTGGCCACCACTCGACCCAACACGTTCAACACTTGCCACGAGCCGGTGCCGGCCGCTTCCAGATACAGCCGGTCGCGCACCGGGTTGGGGTAGGCCCGCAGCCGCGCGGTGCCCGTTTCGTCGGTCAGGCCCTGTGGTTGGGGCGCAGCCGTGAGGGGGGCGGCAGCGACCTGCACCACGGCGCCGCCCGGCTGCTGAATGATGGCCAAGGCCCGCAGTCGCGGCACGGCCCAGGCAGGGTTGCGGCTGATGGTGCGGCGCAGCGTCAGTGGAGCATCGCCGAAAGCGGGTACGGCCACTGCTTCCGGCGCGGCGCCGGCAAAGGCCTTACGGAAGACATCAAAATGCAGCGCCTCGCCGTTGGGAGCAGCGTAAAAAACGGTGTCCTCCGACAATGGCACGTACAGCGTCAGCCCGGACAGCGTGTGCGGCGCCACCGCCAGGATGCGCACCGTGACGGTCAATGAATCCGGCCCCTGCGGGTACAGCGTGGTTTGCACGGCGAGCGGCGAAGTCAGCCCCTGAAACGGCGCAAACAAGGCAGGCGCCGTATAGTCCTGCCCGGCCGGAATCACGGTGCCGTTCAGCACCAGGCGCGGCGTGCCGCCGTAGATACCGTAGAAATTGGTGCGGGCGTCGTTTTCCGTCGGATTCTGCCGGCTGAACACGCACCCCGAATACGGCGAACTGGGGTGGTAAGCGATGTGCAGCGGCGCGCCGGGCTGCTGCCGCAGATTAGCGTAGAACCCGGGGTTGCGCGAGCGGCAGATACTGCACCGGGTATTGGTGAAATGTTCGACTAGCACCGCCTGGAGGGGCAGCGGCCCGGTCTGAGCGCGGGCGACGGGCGCACCGCCCAGGACGGCCAGCACACTGGTTACCAGTATGGCCCGGCGACCGAGCCCTCCTAAAAAGCGACCAACAAGAAGCGAAATCATCAGTAAAGAGGGGAAAAAGTCGCCACGCCACCCGGCACCGGTCAGCGCGACTGACGGCGTTCGTAGGGCAGCCTTACAGGCGGAGAAAACAGAAAAACGCCCTTGATTCCGGGCACCCAGCGACCGGCCACCGGGTGCCCAGAAGTAGGGGCCGTAGCGCGACCTTAGAATGAGGAAGTCAGCGACAGCGAGGCGCCATTCGACGCCGGCACGAACCGGCACACGCCGCCCACGCACACGATGCCCGCCCGCTGGCGCCCGTAGCCCAGGGCCAGGCGGGTGGTGCCGCCCACGTAGCCCACTTGCCCGCCGAGGTAGTGCAACCGCTGCTCCGGGTGCGGGTTGGCGTAGTTCCACTGGTCGTAAATCGTGGCAAAGAAGTGCGGCGAGTGCGTGTATTCGAGCAGCGCCATCGCCCAGGCGCCCTGATCCTGCCGGGTTTGCAGGGTCTGGGTTTCGAGGCGCAGGCTGTGGCGGGGGCTGAATTTGTGGAGCACATCCACCACGACCACGTGGGCCTGCACCGTGCCGTAGCCTTCCAACCCCTGCACGGCGTCCTTGTTGTAGGTCAGGTGGAGGTAGGCGAAATTGGCTTTCCAGCGGGGTGAAAAGCGGCGGTGCAGTTCGAGGTTGTAGTCGCGGAAAAGTACGGTGGGACCGGGCTTGAAAAACGCGGAGGCGTAGCCCTGGCGGGTGGTTTGCTCGTCGTTGAGGCGGCGGCGGTCGATGCCGTTCGCGGCCGACATATTGAAGCTGATATCGGTGCCGTAAGCGCCGCCGAGGCCCCCTTTGGGCACGTGGTACGTCACTTCCACCTGCCCGGCCACTTCCCCGAGCGGCTGGGTGGCATAGGGGTAGAGCGTCGCGGCCAGCGCGTAAGTGTGCTGCCGGGTCAGGGCGGGCAGGAAGTTGAGTGCGCCGTAAGCGCCGCTGGAAGCGCGGTCGACGCGGAAGTCCATATTTTCCACCCGCTTCACCGCCGCAACTACCCCCACGGCGCCGCTCCAGGAGGCACTCAGCAGCGCCGCGCGGCCGGGACGGTAAATGTAGCTATTGGTAAACGTGGGGTCGTTGGCCTTGTGCGCGTACTCGGCGTTCAGCGCGAAGCCGCCGTGGGTCAGCGTGAGGCGCCCGGCGCCGGCGCCCACGTTTTCGGGCAGCACGTAGGTGGGGTCGTCGTCGGCCTGATATTTCGATACAAACGACCCGCCGACGGTCACGCGCGTGGCGGCCGAATCGAGGCCCGGCAGCAGGTCGTTGAGGCTGAACTCGGCATCCAGCCCCCGCACGATCGTCGGACTTTTGTCGAAGAAAAACCGTTGCCGCCCCACCAGCCCCGTCAGCCGGATGCCGGCGTGCGGCTCGGCCTGCACCCGCAGCCCGTCGATGGAATTGTCGAGCCCCAGGTTGCGCTCTTCGTAGGCGCGGAAAATCAGGCCATTGCCGAACTGCTCGTAGAAATTACCCACCGTGACGTGCAGCCGCCGCGCGTCGTAGCGCAGAAACCGGTACGGAAAGCCCTGCCCCCGGTAGCGAGGGTCGAAACCCTGCAAGGGCGGCAGGTAAGCTTCATAGCGGACGCCCGCCGAAAACGCCCCGGCCGTCAGCAGCAGGTTGGCGAACGTGTTGGCCCGCAGGCGCTCCGGCACCACGGGCGCGCCAATGGCGGCGTCGGGGCGGTAGGTTTGGGCGTCGAGTTGTAAGTCGCCGTGCAGGGCTGCCGCCGGGAGCGAAGGAGAGCTCGTGCCGGAAGCCGCATTCGCTCCAACGCCTGCTCCGGCCGTGGTCGGCAATACCTGGCCAGCCGCGCCGTGCAGTTGCAGCAGCCCCCACCCGATCAGCAAGCACCGCTTGACTCGCTGGGCGGCCGCAAGCGTTCCTTTTTTTCGCATTTCTGTCGTTATGTTATGCTGAAAACGCTGCTATTCGCCCAGCGGCTGCCCATTCGCTACCCGGCGAGCCAGCTCGCGCAGATGGACTTCGTCGCCCTCCTGATAGGCATTGTGCTGCCAGACGATCTCGCCGGCGCCGTTGAGCAGGAAGGTGTGCGGCACATTCGTGACGTTGAGGGCGCGCTTGAGATCCTGGTTTTGGTCCAGATACACCGCATACTCCCAGCCTTTGCCGCGCACCAGCGGAGCCACTTTGGCGGCGTTGCGGGTATCGTCGATGCTGACGGCCACCAGCTGCACCCCGGACTCGCGCTGCCAGTCGGCGTATTCTTCGGCGATATTCGTCAACTCCGCGATGCAGGGCTTGCACCACGTGGCCCAGAACGCTACGATGGTCGGCTTGCCGGGCGCCAGCGCACCCAGCGTATTGGCTGGCACCGACTTGCCATCCAGCGTTCGAACCTGCACCGTGGCCGGCAATAAGCGGGTGGGCGGCGACTGTTGCGCCCAGGCGGGGCGGACCAGCCCCAGCACCACGCCACCGCTGATCCATAACAAACGAAAAAACATCCGGAAAAGCGGGGAAAAATAACCGCCGCGCCGACTGACGCCCCCCCGGCGCCACCCTTACACGCCCCACTGAACGATAAAAGACCTGCGCCCGGCTGCAAGGAATTGGTCCGGCTACACGTCCATCGGCGCATTCCACCCCGGCTTCGGCCGTTTTCCCTTGCCTACGCGATGCGTTTATTACCCACTTCTCTCCTGCTTTTCAGCCTGTTGAGCAGCCAATTGCCGGCTGCATCGGCGCAAGTTTTACCCGTTCAGTTTACCCGCAGCGTCCAGCAGGTAGTCCGGGGCGGCTACCAGCAGGTTGAGCCGCTGGTGGCCAAAATGGGCATTCAGAACACCGGCCCTCAACCGCTGACGCTCGGTTTGCAGCGGCAACAACTGGCGGTCGTCCCAGGATCAGTCCATAATTTCTGCTTCGGCACGGCCTGCTACCCTCCGAATGCGTCGCTGGCGTTGCAACCCATCACGGTGGCGCCCGGCGCGACCGACACCACTTTTATGGTGGATTATGAGGCCAACGGCAACGCGGGCGTGGCCGTGATCCGGTACGCCGTTTACGCCTTCAACAGCACCGGCAGCGCCGCCGATACGGCTTACTTTACCGTCACCTTCGACGCCCGCTCGCCCACCGGCCTGGCGCCCAACCTGGCCGCTTCGCCGTTGCTCGGCGCGCCCGCCCCCAACCCGGCGCCCGGCGGCGGGGCCGTCTGGCTACCCATCGCCCCTGAAATTACCCCTACTGGCGCGACGCTACGCATCATCGACCTGCGCGACGGCCGGCACCTGGCCACGCACCCGGTCAGCCAACTGCGCCGCATGGAGGGGCGCCTCCAGCTGCCGCTCGGTGCCTTGCCGCCGGGGCTTTACGGCTGCCTGCTGGTGCAGGCCGATGGCCGCAACCTGGCGTGGCAACGGCTGGTGGTCGAATAAACGGCTTTTTCGCCTCACCCCTACCCTTCCACGTGATCGATGGGTTCGGCTACCGGCTCGCTGGGCAGGCCAGCGGCTACGCTGACGGTCACTTCTTCGGGGTCGTCGGCCGAATCGTCTTCCACGGCGTGGGGTTCGTTCAGCGGCCGGGCGGCATCGCGCAGCGTGTACAGAAGCTGAAGCATTCCTTCCGGAGTGGCATCGGCGAGGCGCTGGTCGTCGCGGCGGTAGAAATCGCGGTGAATGTTCACGATCACGTCCCCTTCCTGCGGCTGGCGTTTCACATAATTGCCATCCTCGCGCATCAGGTAGGCGTTCTGATTGTCGAGCAGGTTCCCCATCAGGATGCTCATCGTTTCCTGGCGGATGGTTTCGTTCGCAATCAGAAAGAGCGCCTCGATCCGGCGGTCGAACGAGCGCACCATCATATCGGCCGAGCCGCCATACACGCGCGGGTGGCCGTTGTGGTGGAAGTAGAGCAGGCGCGTGTGTTCGAGGTATTCGCCCACCAGCGAGCGCACCTGAATATTGGTACTCAGCCCCGTACGCCCCGGCCGCAGGCAGCAGATGCCCCGAACGATGAGCTGCATCGGCACCCCGGCCTTGCCGGCCTTGTACAGCTCGTCGATGATCTCGCGGTCTTCCAGCGAGTTCATTTTCATCACGATGCCCGCCGGGTGGCCGCGCTTGGCGGCGCGGGCTTCTTCCCGAATCAGGTTGATCAGCTGCTGGCGCATATCCTTCGGCGCCGTGATTAGGTAGCGGTAGTCGTCGGGCAGCGAGTGGCCGGTGATGACGTTGAAGAACTCGCTCACGTCGTGGGCGTACACTTCGTCGGTCGTCAGGAGCGAAATGTCGGAATAAACGCGGCTCGTGGTTTCGTTGTAGTTGCCGGAGCCGATATGGACGTAGCGCGTCACCTTTTCGCCTTCCTTACGGATGATCATCAGCATCTTAGTGTGCGTCTTGTACCGCGAGATGCCGTAGATCACGAAGCAGCCAGCCTTCTCCAGCTTCTCGCCCTCGCGCAGGTTGCGCTCTTCGTCGAAGCGCGCCTTCACCTCGAACAGCACCGCCACGTGCTTGCCGGCCTCGGCGGCACGCAGCAGCGCGGCGGTGATGCGCGAGTCGTCGGCGAGGCGGTAGATCGTCATCTTGATGCCCAGCACGTGCGGGTCGGTGGCGGCTTTTTCGAGCAACCCCAGCACCGGCTCAATCGTGTTGTAGGGGTGGTGGAGCAGCACATCGTGCTCCTTCAGGTAAGCAAACGGATTCTCTGCCTCCAGCGCCGGCAGC
Source organism: Hymenobacteraceae bacterium (assembly GCA_031426455.1). Classification (GTDB taxonomy): domain Bacteria; phylum Bacteroidota; class Bacteroidia; order Cytophagales; family Hymenobacteraceae; genus JANNMJ01. Next base: position 7,221 of record JANPLI010000081.1, read on the forward strand.
GAGCGCGGCATCACGGGCGCCGGCGAGCGGAACCCGCGCCCTTTGAAATTGGGGTGCCGCACGATCTGGGCCAGGCCGCGCAGGTCGAGCAGGTGGCCGATCTGAAAAATGTTGGCGTTGTCGATGCTGAGGCGCGTTTTGAGCGTCTTCGTCAGCTCCGCCGAGGCGCCGCGCTCGATCTCGACGCGCACCACGCGGCCCCGCTTCCGGGTCTTGAGGCCCGCGCGGATTTCCTTCACGAAGTCGGTGTCGATATCATCGGATTCTTCCAGCGTGAAATCGCCGTTGCGCGTGACGCGGAACACCGACGCCGAAACCACCTCCACATTCCGGAACAGCCGCTCCAGATTGGCGCGGATGATCTCTTCGATGGGCACGAAAACCAGTTGCTGCTCCTTGCGCACGATCTCGAAAAACCGGCTCAGGTTCTGCGGAATCTGCACGAACGTGAGGCGGGTCAGCGGGCGGTCATCGGCGCCGCCGGGGCCGTCGAGGTCGTCGGCGGAACGGGTCACGACGCCGAACGTCAGCAACCCATTCATCAGCAGCGGAAAGCCGTGGTACGAGTCGTACACCATCGGCGTGAGCAGCGGATAAACCGTGTTGCGGAAGTAAGCGTCGGCCTTGCGCTGCTCCGGCTCGGTGAGCTCGGCGGGCGGCAGAATCTGGAAGCCGTTGGCCGAAAAAAGCGGCTGCAGGTCGCGTTGAAACGTGGTGCCCTGTTCCGACACAAAGCGGTGCGCCATATCCATCAGGCGCTTACGGAACGGGATTTCGCGCAGCCCGGAATAGTCGATCCGCTCCTTCCCGTAGTCCAGGTAATTGTACAGCGACCCCACCCGGATCATAAAAAACTCGTCGAGGTTGGCGCTGGTGATCGCCATAAACCGCAGCCGGTCGAAGAGCGTCTTGCTAGGGTCGCGCGCTTGGTCCAGCACGCGGTAATTAAAACGCAGCCAGCTCATATCGCGCGAGATGTAGCGCGAGCGGCGAATCTGTTCGAGGGCGCGGATGGCAGGCATTCGGTTGACGAAATGACAGAGTGGAACGGCAGAACGAAACGCAGCGCAGCCAACCGCGAAGGCGCCCGGCCGCAGGTTGCCACAAAATACGGCGTTAGCGGCGGATTGCCCCGCCGTCAGCCGCTTGGCTGACTTCATCTACCCGTAATGCCACGCTTTCCCGGTAATTTTTGGGTGCGTGCGTTTTGCCCTGGTTTTACCTGAGCGCGAGTGCGGGATACCCCGCCACCGCCCTCACCCCGCTGTTTTTTTCGGCCTCCGACTACTATTATTGCCCGCGACGAGGGGAATTCTGCCGCCATTTTCGCAATCGATTGCGGCGCGTATTACATCGGCGCTCTTACCGGGAATCAGACGGATAGCGGGAGGCGCTGTTTTTTTGCTGACGAATTTCCCGCAGAGACACGAAGTTTTCGCCGAGACACGGAGCCGAACACGCCAAAGAAAGTGGGCGCTGCGTTTTCCGCGCCCTCGCGGCGGCACGGCGGGAAGTCATTTTACGCGATTACCGGGAATCAGAAGGAAGTCCACCACCCTGCGCACTCATCCGTCCATCTCCCGGTAAGAGCGAACTTTTTCTGGCTTTCCCAAAGGCAAAAAGCGGATGCCTGGCGGTTAATGTTGGTTTAAAATAAAAATCTAAAATATTATGCAAATTTTTCGCCTCAGTTGATTTGTCACTGCAAAAAACAAATTAATTTTTTAAACAATACATTTTAGTAAAAATCACCGACCGGAAGGGCAAAACCCACCCGCGACTGGTACCCTGCCCGAAGCGGTAGGGCCGCGTACGGAAGCCGACCGATC
>JANPLI010000082.1:0-3118 GCA_031426455.1 Hymenobacteraceae bacterium
GCCCACTACAAACCCCGGAAACAGTAGGTTCGAGGTGCGAAGTGCGAGGTACGAAGTAATGAAAAAGAACCACCTCGCACCTCGCACTTCGCACCTCGCACCTCGCACCTCAAATGCATCTCGCCGTTTTCAGCCAGTACCACACCAGCCCCGACTGCCCGGCCACCAGCCGGCACTACGCGCTGCTGGGGTACCTGGCGGCGGCGGGCCACCGCATCACGCTGCTCACCACCGACGCCTGGCGCGGGCAGGCCCTGACGGCGGAATTCCCCTGGCTGCCGCCCGGCGTCACGGCCCGCGTGGCGGATATTCCTTACCACAACCGGATGGGCGTTGGGGCGCGCGGCCTGGCTTTCGTTCGGTACGCCGCGTGGGCCGCGCGGGTGGGCGCCGGCCTCGAACCGCGCCCGGACGTGATCTGGGGCATCAGCACCCCGCTCACGGCGGCGTGGGCGGCGGCGCGGGTAGCCCGCCAACTAGGCATCCCGTGGGTGTTCGAAGTGCAGGACCTCTGGCCGAGCTTCCCCATCGCAATGGGCGCCGTGCCGAACCGCTGGGCGCAACGGCGGCTCTTCGCCCTCGAAAAGCGGCTCTACGAATCGGCGGCGCATATTCTGGCCCTCTCGCCGGATATGACGGCCTACATCACGGGTCGGGGCATTGCCGCCGAAAAAGTGACCACCTCGCTCAACGGCACCGACCTCGACCTCGCCGCCCGCGCCACGCCCGCCGTCGTGGCGGCGCTCCGGCAGGAGCTGGGGCTGACGCTCGCGCAGCCCGTGGTGCTGTACGCGGGCACCTTCGGCCGCGCCAACGACATCCCCACGCTGGTGGCGGCGGCGGAAACCCTGCACCGCGAGCGCCCGGACGTGGTCTGGCTTTTTCTGGGCGACGGTTTCCACCGCCCGCTGCTGGAAGCCGCCGCCGCGCGCTGCCCGGCCATTCGGCTGGTGGGGCCGCAGGCCCGCCACGCGGTGTTCGGGTGGTTTGCGCTGGCCGACGTGTCCATCGTCGCGTTCCGGCCGCTGCCCGTATTGGATGCCAATTCGCCCGCCAAGCTATACGACAGCCTGAGCGTCGGCACGCCGGTCATCGTCACCAACGACGGCTGGACGCGGACCTTCGTGACCGAGCACCAGTGCGGCTGGTACGTGCCCGCTGCCAACTCCGCCGCCCTGGCCGCGCAACTCACCACGCTGCTCGACCAGCCCGGAGCCACCCGCGCGGCCGGCGAGCGCGGGCAGGCCGTGGCCGCGCAGCTATTCGACCGGCAGCAAATCGCCGCCACCATCGAAGGCATCCTGCAACGCGTCGCCGGGCGGCTTTGAAGGCACCGCTTTTGGCCGGACGGCCTTCTCGTAATACCGGCAAATGGCCGTCAGCGGGCATTCCGCGCACTTCGGCGAACGCGCCACGCACACGTAGCGGCCGTGCAGAATCAGCCAGTGGTGCGCCTTCGGCACAAGCGCGGTGGGCAGGTAGCGCATCAGGGCCAACTCCACGGCGAGCGGCGTTTTGGCCGTCGTCGGCACCAGCCCAATGCGGTGCGAGACTCGGAAGACGTGCGTATCGACGGCCATCGTGGGCTGCGCGAACACCACCGAGGCAATCACGTTGGCCGTTTTGCGCCCCACGCCGGGCAGCGTTTGCAGCTCCTCGACGGTGGCCGGCACCACCCCGCCGAACACCTCGTGCAGCCGGGCGCCCAGGCCCGCCAGGTGCTTCGCCTTATTGTTGGGGTACGAAACGGACGCGATATAGGGCAGGATTTCTTCCGCCGACGCCCCCGCCAGGTACGCCGCCGTCGGGAAGCGCGCGAAGAGCGCGGGCGTCACCAGGTTGACCCGTTTATCGGTGCATTGCGCGCTCAGGACCACCGCCACGAGCAGCTCGTAGGGCGAGGCGTAGCGCAGCTCGGTTTCCGGCTCCGGAAAGTTTTCGCCGAAATAGGCGAGCAGGCGGGTGTAACGTTCGGCGGTTTTCATCAACATTTGCGGCAGCGGCTGCAAAAATACCCGCGCCAGGCGAGCGGCTCGCGCGGGCCTCCAGAGCCCATACAGACGAAGCGGCCGGCCTCCAGCCGGCTACGTGCGCGCGCCAGCTTCCAGACGCAAATCTGGTCGCACAGGCCGAAGGGCCCACGTGAGGCGGCCTTTTTCTTCAAAAATTCTTAATCAGCCCAATGATTCCGTTTCCCGCCGATACCGAATACGCGCCTTACTACAGCCGCTACACGCAACTGCTCGATCCCACCGCCGACGTCCTGGCGCTGCTCCGGGCCCAGCCCGCCGCGTTGCGCCACACGTTTCAGGGGCTGACCGAAGCCCGCGCCACCGAAAAGCCCGCGCCCCACAAATGGAGCATCAAAGAGGCGCTGATTCACCTGATCGACACCGAGCGCGTCTTCGCCTACCGGGCAATGGCCGTGGCGCGCGGCGAGCAGCAGCCGCTACCCGCATTCGATCAGGACGCGTGGGTGGCCGAAAGCGAGGTACAAACCCGCCCGCTGGCCGACCTGCTGGCCGAATACGTCACCCAGCGGACCGCCACGCTGGGGCTGCTGCGTGGCCTGTCCGACCAGGCGCTGGCCCGTCTGGGCACCGCCAACGGCCACGTCGTCAGCCCCCGTGCTCTGGCCTGGATTATGGCTGGCCACGACGAGCACCATCAGCGCGCATTCGCCCAACTGGTGCGCCCGGCCGCCGCGACGGAGTAGTTGCCTTCGACTATTGTCCGGAAATTTTCCGGCAAAAATTTGTCTACCCGAAAACAAACTGTACTTTTGCACTCCCAAACGGACCACGCCCACCGGAACCGCCGGTGCGCATCGTTTGGGAAACTGTTTGGGGGCATCGCATAGTGGCAATTGCGGGGGACTGTAAATCCCCTCCTTCGGGTTCAAAGGTTCGAGTCCTTTTGCCCCCACCAGACTCGTTGATCGTTGTTCGTTTTGAGTTGTTCGCCTGATTCAGGATCGAGCAACGACCCACGAAAACCGACCAACGAAACTTGCGGAAGTAGCTCAGTTGGTAGAGCGACAGCCTTCCAAGCTGTAGGTCGCGGGTTCGAACCTCGTCTTCCGCTCGCTGAATTTGTTTTTAGTGGTTCGTTGGGGGGG
>JANPLI010000083.1:0-5245 GCA_031426455.1 Hymenobacteraceae bacterium
GACATAGCGGTGCAGCCCGGTTGGAGTCTTTATTACGGGTGGGGCTTTGGGCGCCCGCAACTTATAGTACGCACCGACCCATAAGTTATGTATGCATGCAACCCCCCCCCGCCTCCACCATCACCCGCTCCCCCCCCCCCCAGGGTAAACGCATCAAAATCGCCCAAGTGCCTTTGGAGCTTCTGAAGGCACTTTGTTATCGAAAATATTTCGCAAAGACTTGGAAGAAAAGTGCCTCCAGTTGCTGGAATCGCGTTCCGTTTTTTTTGATGCGTTTACCCTGTCCCCCCCCCCCTACGCAATCAGCCCGTGGCGCATCGCGTACTGAATCAGGCCGACGACGGACTTGGAGTGGGTCTTGAAAAAGAGATTCTTGCGGTGCGTCTCGACGGTGCGCTCCGAGATGAAGAGCTTGTCGGCGATCTGCTGATTGGACAGCTCCTGGGCGATCAAGGCCAGAATCTCGGTTTCGCGGCCCGACAGCGCGACCGCCGGCTCGGCGGCGGCGGCTTCCGGGGCGGGCGGCTGCACGGCGTGGTCCAGGATCGTGGACGCCACCGACGGCGCGAAGTAGCTCTGCCCCCCGGCAATGCGGCGCACGGCCGTCAGCAGCTCCGTTTTCGAGGTGTTTTTCAGGATGTAGCCCGCCGCGCCGGCCATCAGCATCCCCTGAATGGAGGTATAGTCTTCGGCCATCGACAGGGCCAGCACCCGCACCGTGGGGTGGCGGCGGCGCAGTTCGGCGCACAGCTCGATGCCCGTCATTCCGGGCATACTGATATCGAGCAGGGCCATATCCACGGGCGTGTGCGGCAGCAGCGCCAGGGCCGCCGCCCCGGACGTGGCCTCCGCCACCACCCGCACGTCGGCTTCGCCGCGCAGCAGCGTTTTGAGGCCCTCGATCAACATCTGGTGGTCATCGACGAGTAAGAGGTTCAGCATAGAAAATGCGCGCCATTGGGCGCCGCTCCGGTAAAGAAACGCGCGGCAACGCGAAAATCAAAATCCAGCGGACGATATACCCTGCCCCAGCAGGCCATTAGCCTAAATACGGCCTGTTATTCAGGCAGCTATCGGCACCGGCGGGTTTTCCGCCGCCAGCGGCACTTCGATGGTCACGCTGGTGCCCCGGCCGGGGCGCGAATCGATGTGCAACTGCCCGCCGAGGTATTCGACCCGCGAGAACAGGTTGCGCAGCCCGATACCGGCCGTGGCCGAGGCCTGAGCGGCGGCCATATCGAAGCCGATGCCGTTGTCCTCGATCAGCACCGTCAGCTCGTCGGCCTGCCCCAGCAGCTGCACCGTGACGGCCGTGGCGCGGGCGTGCTTCACCACGTTGGCCACCACCTCCTGAATGGCGCGGTACAGCACGGCTTCCACCGTTTCGGGCAGGCGGCGGTCCAGGCCCAGTACTTCCAGCTCCACGCGCAGGCCGGCGGCGGCACCGCCCATTTTTTCCACGAACTCGCGCACGGCGGCCACCAGGCCGCGCCGCAGCAGGGCGTTGGGCACGAGCTGGTGCGAAAGCGAGCGCACTTCGCGGGCGCTTTCGTCGAGCACGTCGAGGGCGGCGGCGAACCGGTCCTGCTGGCCCCGCTCGGTCAGGGCCAGTTCGTGTTGCAGGCCGCTGAGGTTAATCTTGGCGGCGGCCAGCAATTGTCCGACGCCGTCGTGCAGGTCGGCGCCGATGCGGCGGCGTTCGTGCTCTTCCGCCTCGATGATGGCAGCGGCGCGCTCCTGCTGCTGGCGCTGTTTTTCCTCGGCCAGTAGCAGCCGCTGCCGGGCGCGGGCGCGGCTCCGGAGCAGGCCCCCGATGAGCAGCGCCGCCAAAACGCCCAGCAGCACGGCGCCCAACTGCACGTTGCGCTTCCGGATGATGAGCTGCTGCTGCGCCAGTTGCAGGGCCTGCACGCGGTTCTGCTGCTCCTTCTTCTCCGTATCGAAGCGGGTTTGCATTTCGGCCATCTTCTCCGCCGATTCGGTGCTGAAGAGCGAGTCGGCGAGGGCCGTGTAGGCCACCTGCGCGGCGTAGGCACGGTTGGCGTCGCCCTGGGCGTGGTAAAGGCGGGCCAGCCGGAGTTGGGCTTCCTTTTCCATCGGCAGGATGCCGTTGGTGCGGGCCAGGGTCAGGGCGCGGGTCAGGTTGGAGTCGGCGGCGGGAAACCGGCGCAGGAAGATGTACATCTCGCCCAGTGTCACGCGGTCGCTGATTTCGCCGTACACATTGCCCTCGCGCACGTCGATGTCCAGGCCCTGGCGGAAGTACGTCGCGGCGGGGCCGTAGCGCTTGGTTTCGGCGTACAGCCCCCCCAGATTGGTCAGGGCAGTGGCTTCGGCATCGACGTTGCCCACGCGCCGGGCCTGCGCCAGGGCACGCTCGTAGAAGGGCTGCGCTTCCGCGTAATGGGCCTGCTCGAAAGCCACCGTGCCGAGGTTGTTCAGGGTGTAGGCGATGGCCCCGGCGTAGAAACCCTGCTTGGGGCCGGGCAACTGGACGAGTTCCTCCGCCAGGGCCAGCGACTGCGTGTAGTGCTGCTGCGCGGCGGGCCACTGCCGCAGGTTTTTGTAGAGGATGCCGAGGTCGTTGTGGTTGATGCACTGCTGACTGCGGCTGCCGATGCGCTCGTTGATACGCAACGCCTGCAACTGCTGCTGTAGGGCGCCGGGGAAGTTGCCCCGGTCTTTCGTCAGCGCGCCGAGCAGGCCCAGCGCCACGGCCTCCTGCCGGGGGCGGGCGGCGGTGCGGGCCAGGGTTAGCGAGGCCGTGCAGTAGCGCTCGGCCGAGTCGAGGTTGAGCCGCCGCCAGGTCAGGGCCTGCTCGAAGGCCGTGCTGATGCGCACCGAATCGGGGCGGTTGGGCTGGCGGGCCACGGTAGCCAGCGAATCGAGGCGGTGCTGCTTGGCGGGCGGAATGGGCGGCGCCTGGGCCGCAGCGGGCGACGGCGGGCCAGCCAGCAGAAGGACGGCCAGGAAACCTAAGGGCCGGGCGCGGGAAAGTAGCTGCATTTACGAACGCCACCGGACCGGGGAAGAGGGGAAACCGGCCGAACGGCGCCGTAAGATGCCAAAAAAACCGGAAACCAACCCCCGCCGCCGATGGCCCGCCCGGCTGGTTGGCCCGTCCGGCAGATATCACGATTCCATAACCTGCCCGTAATCCCGGCTCAACCTGCTGCTGCGAGGTTTGCGGGGCCGTTCTACCCGGCCTGCGCCTGCTGCTTTCTCTTCCAAATTTCCGCCCGATGGATTTCACTCCCCGTTCGCCTGTCCCGCCGCTCCCTTCCGACCTTTTCGGCACGCCGCGCTGGCTGACACCCCTGCTGACCGCGTGGGCCCGACTGCCGGCGCTGCACGACCTCTACCACGCCGCCGCCCCGCACCAGGGCGCGGCCTTCATCGAAGCGCTGCTGCGCCAGCTGCAGATCACGGTGGAATTCGATGCCGCCGAACTGGCCCGCCTGCCCCCGCGCGGAGCCTTCGTGGCGGTGGCCAACCACCCATCTGGCCTGCTCGACGGGCTGGTGCTGCTCCACGTCCTGCTGCGCGCCCGCCCGGAACTGCGCGTGGTGGCCACCGAAAAGCTGGCGCCGCTGGCCACTGCTGCCGCCGAGCAGGTGGTGCTGGTGAACCCCGACCCCGACGACCCCGCCGCCAATACCCTGAGCGTCCGCAAGCTGCTGCGCTACCTCCACGACGATGTGCCGCTGCTGCTGTTTCCGGCCGGCGAAGTGGCGCACCGCCTCGTGCCCTGGGCTACCCCCACCGACCCCACCTGGCACCCCACCGCCGGGCGCCTGCTGCGGGCAGCGGCCGTGCCGGTGGTGCCGGTCTGGCTCAGTGGCGAGAACTCGGCGGGCTTTTCGTGGCTCGGAATGGTGCACCCGGCCCTGCGGACGCTACGCCTGCCCGCCGAACTGCTCAACAAACGCGGCCAGACCATTCGGGTCCGGCTGGGTACGCCCGTGGCGCCGCCCGCGCTGCGCCGGCTACCGTCGGCCGACGACGCCCTGGCCTATCTGCGGGCGCGGGTCTTCGCGCTGGGCGCCACCGCCGGGCCGGATGTGGCAGCAACGGGTTCGATAACAACCGACCGGCTGCTCGCCTGGCCCGCCGCCGAACCCGCCCCGCTGGCAGCGGCGGTACCGGCCGCCCTACTCGAAGCCGATCTGGCCGCCCTGCGCCCCGGCCGCCTGCTGGTGCGCTCGCGCCACTGGGAGGTCTATGTGGCCAAAGCCAATGAACTGCCGAACGTGCTGCCCGAAATCGGCCGGCTGCGCGAGCTGACTTTCCGGGCCGAGGGCGAGGGCACCGGCGAGGCCACCGACCTGAGCACCTTCGACCGCCACTACCGCCACCTCTTCCTCTACGACCGCGAAGCGCGCCTGCTGGTGGGCGCCTACCGGCTGGGGCCGGGCCGGGCGCTGCTACGGCGTTTCGGCAAACGGGGCTTCTACCTGCACACGCTGTTCCGCCTGAAAAACGGCTTGCGCCCTCTGCTGAACCAAGCCGTGGAACTGGGCCGGGCGTTCATCCGGCCCGAATACCAACGCCAGGCGCTGCCGCTGGCGCTGCTCTGGAAAGGCATCGCCGCGTGGCTCGAAGCCCACCCAGAATGCCATTACCTGATCGGGCCGGTCAGCATTTCCAGCCGTTTCTCGAACCTGAGCAAGGCCGTGATGGTGGACTACCTGACCCGCCACTGCGTGGACCCGAACCTCGCCCGCCACGTCCGGCCGCGCAAGCGGTTTCGCTACCGCCCGCACCCGTTGAACCCCTTCCGGACGGATTCCGCCGCCGACGCCGATGCCACCACGGCGGCCCTGCAAGCCTCCCTCGATTCCATCGATGCCCTGTCGCAGCTCATCGCGGGCCTGGAACCAGGTGGGGCCGGCGTACCCGTGCTACTGCGCCAGTACCTACGCCAGAACGGCCGGCTCATCGGCTTCAACCTCGATCCCGCCTTCGCCAACGCCCTCGATGGCTTCCTGGTCCTCGACGCCCGCCACCTGCCCGACCGCACCCACAAGCTCCTGGAAAGGTATTGAAGAGAGAAGTGCAACCAAAAGCTTCGTCCGCAGCAAGCAAAGAGTTGACGGAGCGTTAAGCACCTAAACCCAAAACCCCTACGCTCTTACCGGGAATCAGACGGATGGCACCCGCACTGCGGGTAGGTTCGGAGATGGGGCTGAGCTAGCGCGCGTGGAGAGCCGATGGTCCCGAAGGGACTACCATTCGGTAGTTGAGC
>JANPLI010000084.1:0-32009 GCA_031426455.1 Hymenobacteraceae bacterium
CTACCTGCGGCTGCCCATCGGCACCGACGTGGCCGTGACCGACTCGATCACGCGCGTCCTCGAAGAGCGCATCTACAAGGTCATCGGGCGCAACAACCCCGACGTGGAATCGGTGATCTCGAACGTCGCCATCGGGGCTAATGATCCGCAGGAAGGCTCTTACGCCGCCCAAAGCAATCTGGGCAAAGTGGCCATTGCGTTCAAGGAAACCAGCGCGCGCGTGGGCCGGCCCACCGGCGAGTATATGAACGAAATCCGCAAGGTGGTAGCGGGCATTCCGGGCGCCGAAGTCTCGGTCGATAAAGAATCGAGCGGGCCGCCGCAGCCGAAGCCGATAGCCATCGAGGTAGCTGGCGACGATTACCTGACGCTGGCCCGCCTGAGCAAGAAAGTCGAGCGATTTGTCGATTCGGTGAACGTGCCCGGCGTGGAAGATCTGCGCACGAACCTGGAAGACGCCAACCCCGAAATCGCGTTCATCGTGAACCGTGAGCGCGCCAACCGCGAGGGCGTCAGCACGGCCCAGATCGGGATGCTCGTGCGCACGGCCATCTTCGGCACGGAAGCCAGCAAATTCAAAACCTCCGACGACGATTACCCCGTGCAGGTGCGGTACGCCGGGCGGTTCCGCAAAAACATCGACGCCGTGCTGAACGCGCCGCTCGTGTTCCGCAACAACCGGGGGCAATTGCGCCAGGTGCCGCTGTCGGCGTTGGTGGATGTGGACTACGGCCGCACGTTCGGTTCGATCAAGCGCCAGGACCTCAAAAAGGTCATCACCATCTCGTCGAACGTGCTCACATCGCAGGGCTACGCCGATGCGCAGGTGATTGGCGAAGTGACGAAAGTGCTCGAAAAAATTCCGATGCCGCCCGGCTATACCGTAGTGATGGGCGGCGCGAGCGAAGACCAGAAAGAAACCCAGGATTTCCTGGGCCTGGCGGGTATCCTGAGCATCGGGCTGATTTTCCTGATCCTCGTCACGCAGTTCAACTCGCTCAGCAAACCGCTGATTATCCTGTCGGAGATCCTGTTTTCGATCATCGGCGTGCTGTTTGGCTACGCCGCCACGGGGATGACCATTTCGATTGTGATGACCGGCGTAGGGGTAGTGGCCCTGGCGGGTATCGTAGTAAAAAACGGCATCCTCTTGATCGAATTCGCTGACATTCTGCGCGCCCAGGGAATGCCCCTGCGCGAGGCCATCATCACGGCGGGGCGCACGCGCCTCAACCCCGTGATCCTGACCGCTACGGCCGCCATTCTGGGGCTGATCCCGCTCGCCATCGGCCTGAACGTAGACTTCTACGAGCTGTTCGCGTCGGGCAACCCGCACTTCTTCGTGGGCGGCGAAAGCGTGGTGTTCTGGGGGCCGCTGGCCTGGACCATCATCTTCGGCCTTGCTTTTGCCACGCTCATTACGCTGGTGGTGGTGCCGGTGATGTATCTGATCTCGGAGCGGCTAAAAATCCGCATCAAGGGCAACGATTCAGCCGCCCCAGGCATCCAGCACCAGACCGCTGACGCCGACGAATCCCGCGCCGCCACCGCGCCCGCGCTGGCCGAAGCGGCTTATTGATGTTGCTGGTTGCTTGTTTCTGGTTGCTCGTTTTCCTCAGGTGAAGGCGCAACCAGAAACAAACAACCAGAAACCAGAAACAAACAACCAAAAACGATAAACCAGAAACTTCTATGCAAGCCCAGTCTGTTCCCGCTATTGCGCACGAAGTGATGCGCATCATTGCCCGCAACAAGCACGTGCCCGCCGCGCGCCTGCGGGTGCGTACCCGCCTCGAAGAAGAGCTGCACTGCGATTCCGTGGATGTGGTGGACATTATCCTGGCCGTGGAAAAGCGTTTCCACGTGACGATCCCCGACGAAGTGCCACTCACCACCGTCGGTGACTTCGTGACCTACGTCGCCGCCCACCGGCCCGCAATGGCCGCGTAAACGGCTGGCCCGACCAGCGAGAGCCCCAAGACAAGCAGGCGCTTCCCTGACGTATTCGTCAGCGGAGCGCCTGCTTGCTTGTTACGGCGGTGGTCTGAATGGAGGCGTTGATCGGTCTGGCGACTAACCCACGAGCTAAGCAGTCGACCGGAAATCATTCGGCCTTGGCTTGCAGCTCGAAGCTTGATAGCTTGCAACCAACTACTTAAAAACAGCAAACCCCGGCCAGCAGGGAAGCTGACCGGGGTTGCCGAACGGCCGCTGGCGGCGGCCACGCTTTGATGTTCGGAGGGTTGTCCGACCTGGGCTCGAACCAGGACTCTTCAGAATCAAAATCTGACGTGTTGCCGGTTACACCATCGGACAAGACAGGCGTGTGTCTTTTATCCGGACAACTTCAAACCTTCAAAGCGGGCGCAAAGGTACGACGATAGGTTGGAGCGGTGCAAGCCGACCGCCGGAAAAATGTGGCGGCAAACAGCCGTAGGTCGTGGGCAGCGGCTCAGGCGATAAAGAGCGACGAGATGCTCTCGTGCGTCACGACGTTCGAGATGGCCTGCGCGAAGAGTTCAGCGAACGAGAGGACGTGAATCTTCGGCGCGTCGGACCGCACGGCCACCGTGTCGGAGACCACCAGTTCTTCCAGCACGGAGTCGGCGATGCGCTCGTAGGCGGGGCCGCTCAGCACGCCGTGCGTGGCGATGGCGCGCACCGAGCGGGCGCCCTTCTGCCGAATCAGCTCGGCGGCCTTGCAGATCGTGCCCGCCGTATCGACCATATCGTCTACCAGCACCACATCCATCCCTTCCACGTCGCCGATGACCTGCATCGAGGCGATCTCGTTGGCGCGGCGGCGCTGCTTGTCGCATACCACCATCTCGGCGCCGAAATATTTGGCGAAATGACGCGTCCGTACCAGCCCGCCCACGTCGGGCGAGGCGAAGAGCAGGTTCGGCAGCGCCAGCCGCCGGACGTAGGGCACGAAGATGGCCTGCCCGTCGAGATGATCGACGGGGATGTCGAAAAAACCCTGAATCTGGCCCGCGTGGAGGTCGCAGGTCATCAAACGGTCGGCGCCGACGCTCTGAATGGCGTTGGCCACCACTTTGGCACCGATGGAAACGCGGGGTTTGTCCTTGCGGTCCTGGCGGGCGTAGCCGTAGTAGGGCATCACCACGTTCACGTGGGCGGCCGAGGCGCGCTTGGCGGCGTCCACCATCAGCATCAGCTCGAAGAGGTTGTCGGCGGGCGGGAACGTGCTCTGAATCAGAAACACTTCGCAGCCCCGGATGCTTTCGTCGAACGAAGGCGCCATTTCGCCGTCCGAGAACCGTTGCAGTGTCAGGGCGCCCAGGGGCTGTCCGAAGGCCTCGGCCACACGCTCGGCGAAGGGCCGCGAGGCCGAGCCGGCAAAGAGTTTAACCTGCGCATTCGCCATTCGCGAAGGGTCCGCACACGGCAGGGTGGTGAACAACCGCGCGGCCGGCCTCAAAGGTAGGGCCGGGGCGGGGGAGCGGTTGATTGGCTGATGGGGTGTTGATGTGCTGGATGTGCTGATGAGGTGGATGGGGATGGATGTGCTGATGAGGTGGATGGGGGTGGGACGTTTTCGCCGCCCAGGCCAGGTTTCCAGCAGATGCCCGGCGGCCTTCACTCTCGCTCGCCCGCCGTTACAGTCACGCGCAGGGCGTTCTCGGCCAACGGAATGGGGCATTGGTAGTCGGGCACGTGCGCGCAGAGCGGCGCGTAGGCGCGGTTGAAGTCGAGCAGGACGGTGGTTTGGCCCGGCGCGGGCGCCATCACGTCGAGGTAGCGGCCGCCGCCGTAGGTCTGGCGGCCGGTGGTGCCGTCGGTGAAGGGCACGAAGAGCGGCGCCGTGGCCGGGTCGTTTAGCTTCCGTAAGGCGATGAGCGTATGCGTTTCACCAGCCACCACAAACGTCAGTCGTGCGGCCCGCAGGTAGGGTTCGGGGGCGTCGGAGTGGCGGAGCGGCACCAGCACGGCGCCGCCGTTGGGCAGTGGGTCGTAGCGGGCGGTCAGGCGCCAGTCGGGCCTCGGCGGAAAGTAGCGCAACCCCCGAAACACTTCCCGCGCCGAATCCGGCAGCGGCGAATCGGGGCCGACGCGCCACGCCGAATCTTTGGCCGCGCGCGCGGCGGCGTAGTTGGGCGGCGGGCCGGCGGGGTTCGGCGCGCGCGTGGGCCACAGGGCGTAGGCCAGCACGGCGGCCACCGGCAGGGCGGCGAGAAGCGGGCGGCGGAAACGGGCGAAACGGTTCATCAGAAATGCAAAGAAACCGCCGCGCACGGTGGGGGAATATCGTTACGATGAATTGGCGATTGGCCGGGAGCGAGGGAAAGGACGACTGAAAAATGCGTCTCAGGCAGGCGGTAGCAGCTGCCCAAAAACGGACTGGAGCCACAGCGGCGGCTCGTCGGTCGCCGACGGGGCGGGAATAAGTTCGCCGTCGGGCGTCAGTTCCGCCACCCACGCGGGTGAAGTGCCTTCGGTCGAGTTGTCGAAGAGGTAGGCGCGGTGGCACCAGCGCAGGGCCGGGGCCAACAGGTCGAGCGAGCGCCGGTAACGGGCGCGAATGGTGTCGGATGGCACATCGTGCCCACCCTGCTGCACCCGCAGTTTCACGCGGCCAACGTTGATTTCGGCCGATTCAGTAGCCACGAAATACAGGTAGTTGCGAAAACCTGCCGCTTGGGCTTCCTGCAAAAACGCCACTTTATCAGCCGACGACATCACCGTCTCGAACGCGAAGGATTGCTGCGTGGCCAGGTATGCGCGGCGCAGCCAGTCGGCCAGGATGGCGGTGAAGTACGACGTGATTTCGGTGCCCGCTACATCCAGCAGCCCGTCCGCCGTGACGCGCACCGTCGTCAGGCGCGGCGGCAGTTGTTTCTGCCGCGTGAGGGCGTGGTTCTGAAAAAAGGAATGCAGCGCGGCGGTCGTGGGCGGAGCTACGCCGAAGCGCGCAAACGCGAGCGTCGGTTGGGCGCGTAGTTCCCGCTCCAGGTCGTCGGGATTAAGGTAGTGGCCGAGCCATTCGGGGCGCAGCAGATCTTTGAGGGTGCTTTTGCCCGACCCGTTCGGCCCGGCAAACATCCGCAGCCGGGGCGGGTGACCTACCGAACCCGGAAGCGCCATTTCTTCGTGGGGGTTGGGGCGAGCGTCGTATCTCCCGCCACCGGCAGCCGGGTGGGCAGTCGCTCCACCACTTCGCGCGCGCCATCTTGTGTGATGCGCACCACTTCATTGCCTTGCAGCACTGTCACGGGCTGGCCCGTGGCGAGCGCCCGCGCGAAAGCTTCGCGGAACGCACGGTCGGCCAGGAGCGGGATGCGTGCTTCCTGCTGGTTGAGGTCTTCTTCGGTGAGGAGCATAGAATGGGATAACGAACGAAGGTTGGGAAGGCAGCCAATGCAAGATAACCCAACATCAGGGCAGCACCGTTTCCACGCGCCACGCGACTTCGGGAAGGTTGGCCTGCGCGAGGGCCCAGCGGCACTGGGATCGGTGCGCTTCGGCGCTGCCGTGGGCTTCGTAATACCACCCGTTGGCCAGCTCCCGTGCCACGGACAAGGCATCCGGGTCACGGGTGACGGTCGTGGGTTTGAGGGTGTGCAGCTGGGCAAAAAAGTCAGCGCCCGCGTGTTCGTGGCACGCCCGAAGCGTGATGAGCGCTACGTCGATCCATTTCGTAACGTCCCATTTGCGGTCGTTCAGCCACACCGCGACGGGCTTGATGCTTGGTGCCTTCAGCGCCTTACTCGCTTCTGCGGAGGGTGCCAGCGCCGGGTAACACGTCAGAAACTGCTCGGCCAGCGAAGCGCCGCGCGCACGGATAGCCGCTGCATCCCAAGCGGTTGCCGTCGCGAGGAGCAGGTTGAGCGCCAGATTGCTTTTGGCAAATTCCAACCGTTTTTTGGCGAACGCGGTGTTCGACAATTCGCTGTTGTAGCCCGTCAGCGTAAGATTGCCGAGGGTGTGCAGCAGTCGCGCGTGTTCGGTGTCGGCGTCGGCGCCCAGTTCCGCACGCCATTCAGCGGTGAGCTTTTGGGGCAGAATGTGTTCGATGGAAATGCCTTCGCTCGAAACTACTTCCTTGGGATTTAGCGCCACTTCGAGGGTTTCGAGCAGTAGGCGGGTGCGGGCGTTGCGCTCGCCGGCAGGGTGGTACAGGGCTTCGGTGACGAGCTTATCGCGCACCTCGTCGTCGGTGGGGTAGTTCTGCGTCGCCAGATACGTGCGGATGTCGGCTAGGAGGGCGGCGGCATCGGCGTCCAGCTCCCGCGTCCGCGTCGCCAGGGCCTGCATCGACTTGTTGGCGCCGCCCGTGCCGCGCTTGGTGATGAACGCCCGCAACGCGAAGTTTTCCAGGATGTTGAGCACGGCCAGTAAGGTATTTTCGCTCACCACCGCGCCGTGCCGCACCTGGTCGTAGAGGCGCAGGATGAGCGGATACGCCACCGTCAGGCGCGTCTGGTGCAGCCGTTGCAGCCCGCGCCGCACTGCTGGCCGGTCGGTTTCGCGCTCCGGGTGCAGAACGCGGGCGTAGGTGGGCGCAAACCGCGCCATCTCCTGCAAAACCGGCACGACATCACGCTTCTCCGTGGCTTTCCGAAAGGCGCCGTACACGTCGGATTGCGCCACATTGCCGCCATCGCGCATCAGAAAGTGCCGGATGAATTCCGTCAGCGATTCGTCCAGCGCTTTCTGCATCGGCAGCCAGTACTGCTCGTTCAGCTCGGCCTGCTTATCCGGGTGAATCCGCATAAACAGGTAGTTGCGGATGAGGTCAGCCGCCGTCAGCTTCATCCCTTTCGCGTTCAGGCTCTCGAAGACGAGGTAGGGATCATCGTCGTTATTGAGCGTGATGCTCACGAGCGAAAGCCGTTCGAGGACCAGCCGGAACATCTCTTCGGCCCGGTCGGGCTGCCCCTTCACCCACGGCGCCAGCTTGTCGCGGAAGAAAGCGTAGGCATCGGTCAGCGGGCCGGCGGGCGCCGCCACGTCGGGCACCGGCACGGCGATGTGGCGCAGGGCCGGGCGGTCGTCCTGCGTGGGCTGCACTTTCAGCAGCTCGTGCGGGGCGGCGTATTTATTGGTGAGGTACGTTTCGGTCAGCCGCTCGGCTAGCGTCGGGTGCCCAATGGTGCGCGCTACGTCGCGCAGCGCCACCAACAGCACAAAAAGCGTCGTCAGGCGCTGCTGACCGTCAATGACGGCGTATTTGCTCACCCCCACCGGCACCGAATTGGTGGGGTGCATCACTACCGAGCCGATGAAGTGCTTGCGTTCCGGCTCCGTCTGCGTCAGTTCGTGCAGGGCTATCAGATCAAGCCACAACTCCCGCCACTGCTTGTTCTTCCAACTGTATTGCCGCTGAAACAGCGGGATAAAAAACTGCTTTTCACCCTCGAAAAGCTTTTTAGGAACGGTGTAGCCGGCTTCCATTCAGATCAGGGGATGCGGTAGAACAACGATTTTAGCCGCAACTTACGCCGCTACGGGCCGCACTCCTCACAGCAACCCCTCATCAGCAAAGCTGAAATACCCGTCTTCGGTGAAGATGAGATGGTCGAGTACGGGCAGGTCCAGTTGCTCGCCGGCGGCGCGCAGCTTGCGGGTCAGGGCGATATCGGCCTGCGACGGTTTGCGGTTGCCGGACGGGTGGTTGTGCGCCAGGATGATGCTGGAGGCCAGGTGTTCGAGCGCCGCGCGGAAGATCAGCTTCGGGTCGGCCACGGTGCCGGCCACGCCGCCCTGCGAGATCTTTTCCACCCGAATCACGTGGTTCGCGCGGTTCAGCAGGAGCACGAAAAACTCCTCGTAAGCCACGTCGAGCAGGTACGGCCGCAGCACGGCGTAGGAATCGGCCGACGACGTGATCGTCACCTTCTCCGGCCGCACGGCGTCCTTCCGG
Organism: Hymenobacteraceae bacterium; assembly: GCA_031426455.1. Taxonomy (GTDB): domain Bacteria; phylum Bacteroidota; class Bacteroidia; order Cytophagales; family Hymenobacteraceae; genus JANNMJ01. The sequence continues at coordinate 7,886 of JANPLI010000084.1, forward strand.
CGTCGGCCCAGCTCCAGCGCCGCCACAATGGTGATGGCCCGCGCCTCGCCGATGCCGGGCAGCTTGCACAGATCCTTGACCGAGAGCTTGGCGAGGGCCGCCAGGTCGTTGCCGGCTTTTTGCAGCACGGCCTGCCCCACCTGCACCGCCGAGAGCTTGGTGGTGCCGGAGTTAATGAGGATGGCCAGCAGTTCGGCGTCCGACAGAGCCTGCCGCCCCTTGAGCTGGAGCTTTTCGCGGGGGCGGTCGTCTTCGGCCCATTCGTGAATGGGGGTGCGCGGGGGAATTTCCACGGGGTGAACCGGTTACGGTGGGTCGGCAAGATAGCGCCGGGGGCCCTTTTCCCGTGCGCGCCGAACGGTGTGCCGAACGGGGGGTGGCGGGGCCGCTGGCGCGTTCCGGTCGCCCGCGCCGCACCCGCAAAACCCCGTAGCGGGGCAAGCGGTTAGCCCGCCAGTCGCCCAACCCTTCCGCTCCTAATGCCCCGCCTGCCCGACCTCACGCCCGCCGACCTCGACCGCATCATCGAAATGGCGTGGGAGGATCGGACGCCCTTCGAGGCCATTGAAATCCAGTTTGGGCTGGCCGAAGCGCAGGTTATCGCTCTATTACGCCGCGAGTTGAAATCGGCGTCGTGGCGGCGCTGGCGGGCGCGGGTGCAGGGCCGCGCCACCAAACACGCGGCCCGCTCCGGGGTGCCGGATGCGCGGTTCCGCAGCGCGGCGCAACGGAGCATCAGCGGCAACCGCCGGGCGAAGCAGTAGGGTGGGGTGGTGGTGAGGTTGTAGGGTGGTGTACACTACCATTCCCACCACCTCACCACCACCACTACCCCGCTTCCGAGACGTGGAGCAGCGCCAGATCGAGCACCAGTTCGCCTTCGGCGTCGGCCTGGTAAGGGCGCACGAAGCGGTGGTTCCAGCGGATCTCGTTGTAGCGGTACGACGAACGGGCGTGGATATCCTGGGCGTAGGTGTCGTCGTAGCCGCGCAGCAGGATCAGCAGCTCTGCCGACTGCTCTTGCAGGTCGGCCTCGGTCAGTTCGTAGAGCGGCGACTCGACGTCGATGGTGTGCACCAGCGTCCAGTTCAGCGGCAGAAACAGCACCTGGTCGCGCTCCAGCGTCAGGCTGAAGTAGCGGCGCGTGAAGTCGGGCATCGCCAGGGCCACCAGCATCCGGGCGTGCACCTCGATGAGGGTGTTGTTGCGCTCGTTGGCGATGCGAAACATCAGTTTCCGCAGACCGGTCCGCGGGTCGGGCGGGGTGATGAGGGCGTGGTTGGAAAATAGAATCCGGGCGCGCGGCTTGGCAAAGCGCGCGTAGAGCAGGCCGGTGATGATGGCAAACGTCAGCACCCCCACCAGTGCCTCGACGGACGCCAGGATGCCCGCCGGAATCCCGCCCGGCGACTGTACCCCGTAGCCCACCGAGTTGAAGGTCTGGATCGAGAAAAACAGCGCGTACAGAAACCGCTCGAACCCGTGGGCGCCCGCCGGCATCCCCAGAATGGCTTCCGGCCCGAGCGCCAGAAAACCCAGGGCAAACCCCACGTTCAGCGAGCCGAACCAGCCCACGATGGCCAGAATGAAGCGCGGCCAGGAGAGCGAAACCCAGTAGTGGTACACGTCGCCGTTGAGCCACGCCGACGCCCCGCGCCCGGCGCGCCGGGTGTTGAAGGTACCGTCCGGGTTGATGAGGCGCTGCCGCGCGCCAGCAATTTTTTCGCCCAGGCCGGGGTCCTGGGTGGGCAGGGGGGAGAAGTTGCGGGCCATTGACGGGTTTCGGAGAGGCGCGGGGTGAGTTTGGGCAGGCGACGAATGTGAGCCGAAATGTACGGCCGTGGGCGGCAGGGCGGATTAGGGACGGGGAATGTAGCTTGCCGACGCTTCCCCGACGCCCGCTCTTCTAACGCTCCCCTGATGCGCCCCGCCCTTTCGCCCCGCTGGCTCTGGCTCTTTCACACGCTGCCGTTGCTGGTGCTGGCCGGACTGCTGCGGGCGCAGTACGGGGTGTTTCAGTCGCTGCTCGAACCCGCCGGGCGGGTGTGCTGGGCCGAATTCGGTAGTGCACTGGTGGCGCTGGTGGTCCTGACGGCCGCCTACGCTGCCTGGCAACAGCGCCGCCGCCGCGAGCTGCCGGTGGCCTACGGCGTGGTGGCGCTGGCAGTGCACACGGCGGTGCTGGCAGGGTGGTTCAACAACGAGCATCTGCTGCTGCCTTTCAGCCTGCCCACCTGGCTGGCGCCGCCGGGCCTGAGCCTGTACCCGCTCACGTTTCTGATGCCGGCCCTGGCCCACGCGCTGGCCGTGCTGGTGGTGCGTTCGGTGCCGGAGCAGGCCGAAACCCCAGCGTCGGTTGCCCGCACGTTCGCCGCCGCGCTGGGGGCGCCGCTGCTGGTAGTGATCGTGGGCAGTGTTGTCTTGGGGACCAATCGCTTTGGCGATTACCTATTCTTTCCGCTCTTCATCATCGGCACCGTTGCCTTTCTGTTTTTCGTGGCGCGTGTGGCCTACCTGCTGACGCGTCGGCGGGTCACGGGGGGCGGAGTGCCGGGGCTGGGCACTGCCTGGCGAGTGCTGGTGGGCGCAGTGATGCCGCTCGGCGGGTTGGCCCTGAATGTAGGAATGGCGCAAAAAGCGCCCCTGCAGTGGCTGCACGAAGGCAACGAGGGACTTTTCGGCGACTTCAGCGGGCCCGTTTTCTTCGGGCTGGCGCTGCTCAACGGGGTGCTGTTGAGTTTGCCGCCCTTCCGGGCGCGCGGTCTGCGATTGGCCCTGCTGCTGGGGCGGGCCGCGCTGCTGCCGTTCACGCTGTACTTCTTTGTGGTGCTGCTGCCCTGGCTGCCGCTGGCCTTGGTGGCGGTGCTGGCCTTTGGCCTGGGCTTCCTACTCCTGGCGCCCACGCTGCTGCTGCCGCTGCACCTGAGCCTGCTAGCCGACGATATGGCCGCGCTTCGGCGGGCCTTTGCCCTTGGCCCCGGCGCCAGTCGCGCCCGGCGGCTGACCCTGCCCACCGCCCTCGGCGCGGCGCTGCTGATATTGCCCCTAGCCTTGACGATGCGGACACTGCATCATCGCCACACCCTGCACCGCGCGCTGGCGCAGGCCCTGACGCCCGACTACGCCGCCGCGCCCGCGCCCCTCGACGCGACCTCCCTGGCCCGCACCCTGCGCGTCGTGCGCCAGCTCAAGCCGTCCCGCTTCGGCTTCGACTTCTTCTACCAACCCTATCAGCAGCCCTACCTGACCAGCTTTTTCAACTGGCTCGTACTCGACAACCTGACACTGCCCGAAGCCCGGCTGCGCCTGCTCGAAGAGATTTTTCTGGGCCTGGCGCCGCAGCCGGCCGTGCCGGTTGCGCCTCCTACTACTGCCCCCGCTCCGAGCGGCCCGCATCTCAGTGAACTGACGGCGCGCACCCATTACGAACCCCGAGCGGGCGTCTGGCACAGCTGGGTCGATCTGACCATCAGCCGGGCGCCCGAGTTGGATCCGACGTCTCAGGCGGCGATTTCCCGCCGTGAGTATCAGACCACCATCGCCCTACCGCCGGGCGCGTGGGTCAGTCAGTACTACCTCGATCTCAACGGTCACCGCGAATACGGCCTGCTGGCCGAAGCCAAAGCCGCCGCCTGGATTTACGCCCAGATCGTCGGCGAGCGCCGCGACCCCGGCCTGCTCCGTCTGCTCGACGGTGGCGCGGGGCTGGCGCTGAACGTCTTCCCGTGTCTTCCTGACACCTCGCGCCGCACGGGCTTCGAGTTGCTCCACCGCACCCCGCTGACGCTGACGATCGACGGCCGCAACCTTCGCCTGGGCGATTCGACCACCGCCCCGCCCGACCGGCATCCGTTGACCGCACTCGGCGGCCAAGCCGTGTGGGTAACGGCTTCCGCCAAACGCGCCCTGCCGCTGGTGCGCCGCCAGCCGCAGTACCACTTTCTGCTGGACCTGACGCGTGCGCCAGCCCGCCGCGCCGCGCTGGCCGCGCAATTACAGGCGTGGCTCTGGCAGCACCCCGAACCGGCGCGCGACGCCGTTTTCACGCTGGTGGATGCCTACGCCCGGCGGGTGCCGCCCCACGCCGACTGGGTGGCCACCTACCGCGCGGCGTCGCCCGCTGTGGGGGGTTACTACGCGGCCGGCGCGGTGCGGCAAACGCTGGCGCTGGCCGCGCGCCACGTCACGGCGTGTTGGCCGGTGGTGGTTCTCGTGACCGATTCCGCCCGAACCGATGCTCTGGCCGATGAGCGCACCCTAGCGCTGGCGCGACTTCAGCCCGAACCGCCCGTGGCTTACGCCCTAGCCGCCGATGGGGAATTACAGCGGCTACCCTTCGGCAACGCCGGGCCAATCGCCGCCGTCGGTACTGCTGACACCACGGCCCTGACGACCCCGGCCGTGCGCGCGTGGCCCGCCGCCGGCCCGCCGCACGCCTACTTGTCCGACGACGGCCAGCCCAGCCTCGTGCTCCCCCACCCGGATGTGCCACTTCGCCTTCCCGACGTGCTGCCGAAACAGGCCTGGACTTCCGGGCTGGCGTTGCTGGCGCACTACCGCAGCACGGAAATCCTGCACCCCGACCAGGCTGAAGCCCAACGCCCAGTGGCCGTGCGCGCAGCGATCCAGACGGGCCTACTCACGCCCCTGACCGCCCTGCTGGCGCTTGAAAACGACGCCCAGAAGGCCGCTCTTCGCCGGTTACAGGCGCAGATTCTGGCCAGTAACCCCAATCTGGAAGCGGGCGAAGAATCGGCGCCGGCCACCGCCGTGCCTATTGACGGAGGTCTGGGCTGGCTCGCCCTGGCCGGACTGGCGCTGGCCCTACGGACGTGGCGACGGCAGTTGGGGGCAGGCCGCTGACGTGGGTCAATGGGGCGCCGACCAGCGCCGCAGCCATTCACCGCCGTAGTACGTCAGCAAAATCAGCAGCCCCGCGCTGAAGGGCACCAGCGCGAGTTGCTTGCCGGTGATGCTGCCCCACACGGGCGCGGCATCGAATCCGATGAATTCACTCAGCATCCAGTAGGCGTTGGCCGTGATCCAGCACACCACGGCGCCGTTGTGGGCGCGTTCGGTGGCGATATGGCGGGTGCGCCAGAAGATCAGCACGGCAATGCCGAACGTCGGGGCGATCATCGCCACGGCCAGCGGCTTCCAGACGAGGCACCAGCTCAGGTCCTTGACGAGCCAGAACACAATGTGCTGATTTTCGAGGCGCCGCCAAGCGGCGGGAATAGCGTCGGTCATTGGCTCCTGCATCGAAGACAAAGATGCGGACGAACGCGCGGCGCCCCCTACCGCACCACCCGCACCAGCCCGCCGCCGCTGGCACTGCGGTACGTGGCGTCGTACATCGCGGCGGCCGTGATGGGCGCCGCGCGGTAGGTGCCGGCCGTCACGGCGCGGGCGAGGTAGCGGAAGGTTTTGGGCTGGGCCGTGGCGGTGGTGAAGTAGGTCAGGCGGTCGTCGCGCAGGTCGAGGTAATCGGGTTCGGCGGGTTCCGGCAGATTCAGTTCGCGCTGCACGCCGAGGCGCGGATTCTCGACTTCCAGCCCGGCCGGCAGCAGGTCCGTGATGGCCACGTTCGGCACCGACGATACCGTTTCCGGGCAGCGCAACGTCAGTTCCACCACCACCAGCTCGCCCAGCCGGAAGACGTGGTCCGGCGGCAGGCCAATGCCCTCGCGGGTCAGGTAGCGGCGCCGGACCTGGAGGTTTTCGTCGGTCAGCGGCACTGCTGAAGCGCCGTCTGCCGGGACGCCTTCCAGCTCCTGGGTATAGTACAGCGGCCCCTTGCCGGCGGTGCTGACGCGCACCGTTTGCCCGGCCAGCCCGCGGCTCAACGTCAGGGGTGCACCCGTGAAGGCGGGCAGCGCCGCCACGCCGGTGGCCAGCGTGGCCGTGACAGTGGACGCCGCATCGGCCCGCGCCTGCCGCCCCAGCGCCAGCAGCGCAAACGCACGCTCCTGGGTGCTGAGCCATTGCGCCGAGGCCAGCGCTTTGCTCAGGCGCGCGGCCAGCACGGGCACCGAGGCGTGCGCGGGCGCGGCGTCGAGCAAAGCCAGCAAACCGAGGGCTTCTTCCCGGACCGGCGAGGCGAAATCGCCGTCCAGTCGCCGGGCACGGGCTTCCTGAGCCGTGCTGAACGCGGCCGGTACTACCGTGCGCGCGGCCGGGGCGTTGCCACTCACGGCCAGCGCCGCCGCCAGCAGGTGGCGACTCTCGAAAGCCAGCAGCGGCAGATTAGCCTTGTAGTAGTTCAGCGCCGTAGCGTCGGCGCGCTGGTGCAGGGCCAGCACGTAGAGCGCGTAAAGGGCCTCGCGCCGGGCGCGCATTGGCCCGTGGCGCACGCCCATCGCGGGGTCAATCGGGTCACTGTCGAGGGTCGGCTCGTAGGCCGTGGGCCGGGCGCGCACCTGCGCGGCCAGGTTGCGGAGCAGGCGATCAAGGAAGGCGCGGTCCACGGCGTAGCCGGCTTTCTGAGCTTCGGTCAGGAAGTGGGCTGCGTACACCGACGCCCACGCGTTCGTTTCGGTGCCGCCGGGCCAGTAACTCAACGCGCCGTCGGGCTGCTGCATCGCCTCGATCTTAGCGATGGCCTGCTGCACGTTGTAGGCGGGGTTGAAGCGCGTGGAGGCCGTAATCTGGCCGAGCGCCCGCGCCAGGTCGGCGTAGTAAAGCTGCGGAAACGCGGCCGAGACGGTCTGTTCGAGGCAGCCATAAGGGTATTGAATCAGGTACCGCAGGTCGTCGGCGAAGCGCGCCAACGGGGTGCGCGCCACCGTCAGGCGGGCCGTGAGGGAACCTGGTAAGAAGCGAGCCGCCGAAAAGTCGAAGCTTTTCGCTTGCCCTCCCGCCACGGTGCCGCTTTCGGCGTAGCTCGTCAGCCCGGCAGTGGGCCGGACGCTGATTTCGGTGGTTTCGCGGAAGGTTTCGCCCAGCGCGGCCACGCTCACGGTGGCCGAACCGATACCCGTGCCCGCCGGGGCCAGCACCCGGAAGGTCACGCGTGCTTCGGCGTTCGGTGGTAGCGTCGTGGTTTGGGTGGCGCCGCCGAGCGCCCGCAGCGGGCCGGTCAGGGCCAGCGTGGCGGTGGCGGGCGCGGGTTTGTTGGTCGTATTGGTCAGCGTCACGGGCACGAGCACCGTGTCCTGGGGCGAGAGGAAGCGCGGCAGGGCCGTGGAAATCACCACCGGATCGGCCACTTTCACTTCCTGCTCCGCCGAGCCGAACGCCGGGCCGTTCCAGGCGCAAGCCATTACGCGCACAGCCCCGCTGAACTGCGGAATTCGGGCGTTGTAAGCCACTCTGCCGTTGCCGTCGGCTTCCAGCACCCCGCTCCAGAGGCTGACGAGCCGGACGCGCTTGCTCGTCAGCGGATTCACGCGCTTGGCCAGGGCGTAAGCATCACCGCCCACGGCGCCGCCCACCGGCCCGAGGCCGCGCTCCGGGAAAAGGAAGGGGTAGAGGTCGTAGCCGAGCACTTCCAGGGCCCGGCGCTGGTAGAAATAAGCGTAGGGGTCGGGCGTCTGAAAGTCCTTGATTTGCAGAATGCCTTCGTCCACCACGGCCACCGTGAGCCGGGCGTGCGGGGCGGTCTGAATCCGGATCGGCAGCACCCGCCGCGAGCGGGTTTGCGGCGCCACGGTCAGGGTCAGCGGCAGCTTGGCATCGGGCGCTTCCACGATCAGCGGCTGGTAGCCGCGCGCCACGGTCAGGGGCAAGTTATCGGCGCCGGGGCGCTGGGCGCGGATGGCCGTCACGGTCACGAACACGTTCGGGCGCGAGGTTTCCGTGAGAGGAATTTCCACGGATGCCGACCGGCTCGCGGCCGTCAGCGAGAAGTGCTGCAAGACCTGGTCGCGCTCTACCGTCACTAGCAGCCGCCCGGCGAAGGGCGCCTTCAGCAGCAGCTTCGCCTTCTCCCCAACGCGGTAGCGCGGCTTGTCGGTGCTGATTTCCACCCGCCCTTCGGGGTTCACGGCGAAGGCATTAGCAGTGGCGGTGGCCCCGCCGTAGGCATAAAAGGGCGCGCTGACCCAGGTGGGCGCGCCCGGCCGGCGGACGCGCACCTCGTAGTCGCCGGAGTTGAGCGGGGTGTAGCTCAGGGTGGTGCGCCCGGCGCCGTCGGTGGTGCCGGCCTGGCGGTACACCACCTGCTCGCGCGGCTGCGAGTTGTAGGCGAAACGACCGTACTGGCGCTCGACCACCGTTTCCCAGACCCGCCGCACCACCAGCATTTCCACCGGGGTGCGGGGCGCGGGGTGGCCGTCGACGTCGAGCGCCACCACGGGCACGGTCAGCGGCGCGTTGGTGCCGACCCACGAATCGAACCGCTTCACCCCAAAAAACGCCGCCTGCGTGGGCACCCGAAACGTGGCAAGCCGATTCACGGGCCGCCCGGCTTCGTCGAACACCGTGGCGAAGGCCGTGCCCATCAGCAGGCCCAGGTCGGCGAGGGTGGCGGGCACCGTAAAGGTTTGGGTGACCTGCCCGGCGGCATCGGTCTGGCCGTTCAGCACCTGCTGCCCAAAGGCGGCGAAGGCGTCGGTTTGTTGTTGCAGGAAAGCAAGCGAGAAGTCGTAGTCGTCGAAGCCTTTCGGGGCGAAGGTTTCGCGCCGGAGACTGGTTTCCAGTTCGTAACGACGGTCAGCGGCGGGCGGACCGAAGAGCGTGGTGGCCGTCAGGCGGGCGGTCTGAGTTTCGCCCGGCCGGAGGGTTGGTTTCGTCACGTCCACCTTCAGCCGCAGGCGGTCGGGTAGGAATTCCTCCACCGAAAGCTTGCGTGAGGTCAGCAACACCTGATTGGCGGTCAGCACTTCCAGGCTCCAGCGGCCGGTCATCACCGAGGGCGGAATGACGAACGTGGCGGGCGCCGCGCCGTCCGGCCCCAGCGTCAGGCGCTGGGTCTGATAGGCGCGGCCGGAGGGCAGCACGAGCCGCGCCAGCAGCGGCACGCCCTTGATGGGCGCCCAGGTGTCGGGGTCGCGCACCAGCGTGTTGGCCCGGATGGTATCGCCGGGGCGGTACAGGTCGCGGTCGCCGTAGCAGAAGGCCAGGTAGCGGGCGGCGTTGGCTTGCAGGCCGCCCACGTCGAAACGGGCCACATCGACGCGGCTGCGCTCCAGGTCGAGCAGCGAGAAATCATCGGCCAGGCGGGCCGTAACGAGACCCAGCTCGAACCGCCCCGTGGTGGGCGTTTCGGCCAGGGCGCCGCGCTGGGTGGGGTCGTCGCCGTCGTCGGAATACGATTCGCCCTCATAGCGGCGCGGCGTGCCGTCGTTGCCGAAGCCGGCGTTTGTGTTGAAGCCGCCCAGGCCCGCGCCGATCTTGGTGGCCGGAATCAGCACCGTGCCATCGGCGCCAGTGGTGGCCGTCGCCACGGCCTGATTGGTGGTGGAATACGCCGTCACGGCCACGCCGGGCAGCGGCTCGGCCGTCTGGACCGACGCCGCAAACACCAGCAAACCCGCCCGGCTCTGGCGCGCGATCAAGCCGATATCGCTCACCACCACCACCTGCGACGCCTGGAGCCAGCGCCGCTCGGTGTCCTGCACCCGCACTACGTACAGCCCTTTCAGCGGCTTGTCGAACTCCAGGTCCTGCAACGAAAGGTGCAGCAGGCGGTGCTTGCCGTCGCGCGGCAGCGACTTCACGTCCACCGTCCGGGCCAGCAGCACGTCGCCCACGGCGCGGGTGTCGTAGTACTGAAACGAATGGTCTTCGTAGCCGCCCTCACTGCCCCAGCCACTGGCGCTGCTGGCGTCGTCGTCGTAGCCGTAGCGGGTGCCGCTTTTGAAGAAGGTTTGCGCGTTGGATTCGTACACCTTCGTGACGGAGATGCTGACCCGTTGCACGCCGGCCAGCGTCAGGGCCAGGTTGCGGGCGCCGGCCGCACCGAGGTAGAGGCGCCCGCCGTCGGCAAAGGCCACCTGCGCGGGCGCCGTGCCGAACGACACGGTCTGGGTATAATCCTGCCCCAGCGTGGTGCTGAACACGCCCCGCAGCCGCCCGCTGATGCGCACGGTGTAAGCGGCGCCGGCCTTGAAGTCGCCGCGCAGCTGAAAGCCGTTGTCGAGGGCCTTCACGGTGAAGGCCACGGCGGGGTCGAGGGTCACGAGGGCGGGCACGTCGTCGGTGATCACGGGCTGGGTCGTGAACACGTTCAGCAGGCCCATGCCGTCGGCGTAGGCGCCGGTCATCTCGCTGATCAGTAGCGTGGTGCGGGCGGGTACTTCGGTGGCGGTCTGGGTGGCGGCTTTCGTGGCCTCGCCGCCGGCCGCACTCTTTAGGCCGGCCCGCAGCTTCGCCACCAGCGGCACCGGGCTGGCCTCCACTTCGGCTCCCGGCAGTTGGGCCACGGCGAGGGTAATCTCTTCGGAAGGCGCCGCGCCGCCGACCGTGAACGCCACCGTTTTGCCCGTGGCGGTGGTCAGCGTCAGGGCCTGCTGCACGTCCTGGGGCCGGACGGGGTAGTTGAACCGCAATACGAGCCGCGCCTCGGCGGCCCCGGCCACGGTGGGCGAGGTGGCCCAGTAGGCCCGCGCGCCTTCCACCTGAAGCAGCGGCGTATGGAAGGTGTAGTCGGCGTCTTTGCCGCCCGCCCGCACGGTGGCCGCGTAGCGCGTAGCGGCGGCAAACGGCCGGCGCGGCGAGAAGGTGAGCGTGTGGCGGTCAGTCCAGCGGACCTGCCCCGGCACGGCGGGCGAGAGCTTCACCACTGCCCCTGCCGCCGCCGAATCAGCCCAGCGCCCGACGAGCGAGTCGGCCACCACGTCATCCGGGAAGGTAAACGTCAGGTTCTGCTCCGGGTCCACGACCTCGGCGAAGTTGGCTTCGGGGCGGTCAGTGCCGCCCAGCGGGCCACTACGCGAGCAAGCAAACAGACCAGCCACAACGGCCAGCGCGGCAAGGGAAAAGCGACGCATCGGGGTAGGGGAACGGGAGTGAGACCGAAAGGTAACCCCGACCTGAAAAGCTGCGCCGCTCTGATGCGCGGGGCGGGTTCAAGATTCACCATCGTCCTGCTCGTGTTTCGGCCGCGACAGGGTGCTCGCCGCTTAGCTGGTAAGGCGCCTGCTAAACAGCGTGCACGGACGGGACGCCCGCGTTGGGGGTAGAGAAGCTATAAAGGTGCGCTAACTTGCCTCCTTACCGCTCGGTGCCTAACAATCTTGTCACAAAAGCTTCAGGTACTCGTCAGATGCAGAAAGTTGTGTTTTACTGGCCTAGCTGCTCGCACGCGGTCGCGTGACCACAGAATTCGACCAGCGTAATTTCGGCCAATGTGTCGCGTCTTTACCGCCATCCTTCTGCTCGCGCTAATTGGCTGCTCACCCGGCTTTCGGATCGATCGGGCTCGCTCTGATTCCTATTACCAATATGTTCCTTCGGGGCGGGTCTTCTACTCACCCAACGGCAATTGGTTCGAGTTGGGCTGGAACCGAATGGTGGTTGACCGACGCTCGTTCCGGGTCTTGGACGAAGCCGTGGCCAAAGACTGCCGGGCGGTTTATTTCCGCGACAAACCCGCCAAAGTGGACTATGCGACCTTCCGAGTGGACCACGGCGTCTACAAAGACTCGCTGGCTGTTTATCAGGTCACTTTTAGCGGGCTGCAACCGGTCCAGGTTCGCGACCCAGCTACTTTCCGGTACTTAGCCCCCAATGGTATGATTGGGCGGTGGGGCCAAGACCGATTGGCGCTCTATCTGGACTATCGATTTGTGCGAGTTGACCGCGCAACGGCACAAGTGCTCACTGAGAACTTTGTGGTCGACCGCGACTCGCTGCGAGTAGCCGCCGGGCGGGTGGTGCGTGCCGTAGCGCGGTACGGTCTCCGGTACGGCGAGTGACGGCGCGCTATGTAATCGACTCCTGTACCTTGTATTATAGCCCGTATGAACAACCGTTAGCAGTGCGGTTTTTCCGATTTTCACGCCTTGATACGGTGGCTGTGCTGAGCCAGAGTTTAGTACGCGTTAATCAATCCCTCATTAGTGAAGGGCGCCCGTTCCGAATGTCGACGGTGGACGCCGCACGTTTTCGTTTTCTTCCTGCGGCGTTTGCCGCGAAGGCTGAATGGATATCGGAAAACTGGGGACGTGATAGGCACTGCGTGTATTACAAAGAGCTACCGGTGCCGGGCGCCGACCCCGCCACCTTCCGTCTATTGAGCTTCAACGTTGGTAAAGACCAGCACTGGGTTTATGTAGGAACACGGTCCATACCTTGCGCGGATGCAGCAACGTTCCGGGCCACGCGCTTTGGCTGGCGCGATGCGCGAACTCGCTATTGCTTACAGGGCGACAGCTTGGTAGCTGTTTCCAAAAGGTAAATACCGGGTATGGCTTATGCGTCCCTTTTGGGTGCGTCAGGGGTGGAGTGAAGGTGGTTTCTACTGAACAATTTCCCCTTCGGGGAAGCATTCGTTGGCTGATGCAGCGGAGGAGTTTTACTCCCCACCCGTTGGCCGCTCTCCGCCACCGTCCTGCCCGGTCATTAAGGTAAGAGGTGTTTGGGATTTTGGTTTGTCGGTTGCGTATTTCTTCCCGTGAGTCCTGCTAGCGGCTTTGCGCTGCTGACCGGCAGCTTTGCGCCGGTGGACCGAGGCGTTGCGCCGCCGTTTTTTGGTTTTGCGCCGGTGGACCGAAGGCTTGCGCCGCCGTTTGGGGATATCAGCAAATCACCCCCATCCGCCCATCAACCCCGACCTTCGCCCCTGATGCAACCAGCCGCTGCCCCTACCACTACCGCCCCGCTGCCGCGCCGCATTGGCCTCTGGCAGGCCACGGCCCTGAATATGATCGATATGGTGGGCATCGGGCCGTTCCTGGTGCTGCCCACGGTGCTGGGTTTGCTGGGGCCGCGCTTCCTGTGGGCGTGGGTGGCGGGCGCGTTACTGGCCGTGCTCGACGGCTTCGTGTGGGCCGAGCTGGGCGCCGCGCACCCCGAAGCCGGTGGCTCCTATCGCTTCCTGGCGCTGGCCTGGGGCGAACGGAAAGCGGGCCGGATGTGGTCGTTTCTCTACGTCTGGCAAACGCTGGTGCAGGCGCCGCTTGTCATCGCTTCCGGCGCCATCGGCTTCGCGCTGTATGCGGGCTACCTGTTTCCGTACCTGGCACCGCACCCGGACGCGCCCGCCGTGCTGGGCTCCCTCACGGCCCACGACCTGACCCGCAAGGCCCTGAGCGGCGGCATCGTGCTGGTGCTGACGGCCCTCGCCTACCGCCGCGTCGATGGCATCGGCCGGATCGGGGTAGCGCTCTGGCTGGGCGTGCTGGGGACGCTCGGCTGGCTGATCTGGGGGGGGCTGAGCGCCCCCCACCCGCTGCCGGTGCCGCTGGGACTGAGCGCCGGGGATCCCGATTCAGCCGGCTTCGGCCCCCTGACGGGCTTCGCGCTGGCGGCGGCGCTGGGCGCGGCGTCCGTCAAGACCGTCTATTCGTACCTGGGCTACTACAATGTCTGCCACCTGGGCGCCGAAATCGAGCGGCCCGAACGGATCATTCCGCGCGCCATTTTTCTGTCGATTCTCGGCATCGCCGCGCTTTACCTGCTGCTCAATGTGGCCGTGGTACGGGTGGTACCGTGGGCGGAAGCCGCCAAGTCCGACTTTATCGTTTCGCTCTTCATCGAGCGGCGCTATGGCCCGATGGCGGCGGTGGTGGCCACGGGCCTGATTCTGTGGGTGGCGTTTGCGTCGCTTTTCGCGGTGCTGGTGGGCTACTCGCGGATTCCCTACGCCGCCGCTGTCGATGGGCAGTTTTTCGCCGTCTTCGCCCGGCTCCATCCGCGCGGGCAGTTTCCGTACGTCGTGATTCTGGCCCTCGGCGGGGTGGCGTTCGTCTTCAGCCTGTTATTCCGGCTCGGCGAAGTGATCGCTGCCATCATTGCAATGCGGGTGCTGGTGCAGTTCGTGGGGCAGGCGCTGGGTGCGTGGCGCCTGCGCCGTCGCTACGACCGCGAAGGCCGCAAACTACCCTTCCGGATGCCGCTTTTTCCGCTACCGATTCTGCTCGTGGTGGCCGCGTGGCTGGCCATTTTCGTGGCGACCGGTCCGCAGCAAATGGCCGCCGCCGCCGGGATGATCTCCCTGGGCATCGTCGTCTATCTGGTGAAGGCGCGCGCCAAACAGGAGTGGCCATTCGAACGACGCGCGTAGGTTGGGTCTGAGGAAGTGGTTGATCACCAGCTAACTGGATGCTTGCTTGAAAAGCTGTAAGCTGACTGCGCCACAACCGGAGCGATTCGATGCAGCCATTCAAGCGGTGGTATCGTAAGCTAGTACCCGCGTCGGCTGACGTGTTCTGTAATTAAGTTTTCCAATGGTCGCTCGTCTGTTTTCGGTGTACGTTTTCTTTCACGCCCTGCTAGCCGGCTGCGGCAACCCGCGCTCCGACCACGGCGAGGGCGTTCGGGCCACGGACGATTACACGGTGACGCAGATCGGCAAAATCGACAAACAGGAGATGGCCGAAAGCTCAGGCCTGGCCCTGGCCGACGCCGCCGGCACCACTTTCTGGACCCACGGCGACGCCGGCTCGCCCAACAACCTCTACCTGGTGAATCGTAGCGGCGCGCTGCTGCGTACGCTGCCCGTGGCCGGTACCAGCAATACGGATTGGGAAGACCTGGCCCGCGACCCGGCGACGAACCGGCTTTTCATCGGCGACTTCGGGAATAACCGCAATGCCCGCCGCGACCTGCGCATTTTCGCGCTCGACGCCCAAGCGCCCACCAGCCGCGTCGATACGATTCAGTTTGCGTACCCCGATCAGCACGAATTTCCGCCCGCCAAAGCATTCCGCAACTTCGACTGCGAGGCCTTTTACTTCGACCGGGGCACCCTGCACCTGTTCACCAAAAACCGGGGGAAGGGCGGGCTTTTCGTGCGCCACTACACGCTGCCGGCCCGGCCAGGCACCTACACCGCGACCCGCGTGGATAGTTTGGAACTGGAAACCTGGGTCACGGCCGCCGACATCTCGCCCGACCGCCGCTCGGTGGCGCTACTCGGCTACGGCTTCATCTACCTCTTCAAAGGCAACCCTGATCAGCCCGTGCTGGACCGGAAGCGGCACCGCATCAATATCAGCACCACCGGTCAGGCCGAGGCCCTTACCTTCCTCGACAACGACCGCCTGCTGCTCAGCAACGAAAACGGGAAGCTGTTCGAAATCAGCCCGAAGTGAGGGCCGCCAGAAGTTTTTATCCTAGGACTTACGCATGTGTACAAAAACGCACTCAAAAGGCCAGAAAGGCGGTCCCGTGTTCCTTCAAGACTCAGGATCAGACTCACAATCGGGACCATCTTCCGGTAGAAACACGCGTTTTTGCGCGATTTTGTGGTCCCGTAGGGACTACCCGCTGGTATTGCGTAAGTCCTGTATCCATCAAAAAAAACGCTCCGCAGCCAAATGCTACGGAGCGTTTTCAATTGTTCGATGGTAGGCCGAAATGCCTACCCGCCCTGCACAGTGCGCTCCAGAATCGAGCGCCCAAGCGTGATTTCGTCGGTGTATTCCAGTTCGCCGCCGACGGGCACCCCGCGCGCAATAGACGAAACTTTAACCCCCGCTGCCGTCAGCTTGCGGGTCAGGTAAAAGGTGGTCGTATCGCCCTCCATCGTGGGCGAGAGGGCCAGAATCACTTCCCGGATTTCGCCGTCCGGCCCGCTGACGCGGTCCAGCAGGGAGGAAATCTGAAGGTCGCCGGGACCCACGCCTTCGAGCGGCGAAATCACGCCGCCCAGCACGTGGTAAAGCCCCCGGTACTGGCCGGTATTTTCGATGGCAATCACGTCGCGGATATCGCTCACCACGCAAACCAGCGCGCGGTCGCGCAGCGGATTGGCGCAGATGCCGCACACGGGCGTATCGGCGATATTGTGGCAGATCGTGCAGTAAATCACGCCCGTACGCATTCGCACCAGCGCATCGGCCAGCGCCAGCGAGCCCGCTTCTTCGGCCCGCAGCAGGTGCAGCGCCAGGCGCAGGGCGGTTTTACGGCCTACACCGGGCAGCTTAGCCAGCTCCTCGACGGCCGTCTCGATCAGCTTGGAAGGAAAATCCACTTTGGTTTTCAGTTTTTGGTTTTCAGTTTTTGGTTTCTGATCGTCTGATCGTAACGGCAACCAAAAACCAGAAACCAGAAACTAAAAACTACTCGATCTCGGCCGAAATGCCCCGGTCGTGGATGGCCGTGCAGCGCGGCACCAGCTCGGTGTAGGAGCCGAGCTTGACCGAGCATTTGCCTTTGTGGTGAATCAGCAGCGTGCACTGCTCAGCCTGCTCCGGGGCGTGTTCGCAGACCTCCATCAACGTCCGGATCACGTGTTCGAAGGTATTTACTTCGTCATTATACACCACCAGGCGGCGCAGGTCTTCGGGCGCCTCGAGGAGGGCAACGTCGTCTTCTTCAATCTGCCAGGGGCGCGGGTTCGGGTTCATCGGGTTCAGCAACGGTTCGGCGTAATTCGCCCGCAAAGGTACGGCCCCGGGAGGGTGGTATTTTCGCCCCGCCGGGCCGGAATAGACATCCGAACCCAACGCCCGCAGGGGTGGCGGGATTCCGGCCCGGTCTGTTTTATTCGCTTCCGTTCGCCTTCTGCCTTTCTTCTTCCCCGGATTTTCTTCCCTGGGTCGCCGGACTTCGGCGCCACCCGGCGACGGCTTTCCGGTCTTTTGCTGCCAATGTCGCTTCCCTATCGTTCCGCCCGTCGCGCCACGGCGCCTTTGCTGCTGACGCTGCCCCTGAGTTTTGCGCTTTTGCTTAGCACACCGCCCGCGCAGGGCCAGGCGGTGCCCCGCCCCACGCCGCCTCCGGTCGCCGAGCTGGCGCTGGTAGCGGGCAAGAAGAATCTGACAATGGCCGAAGCCGTACTGGCGCGCGGCCTGACCCCGAAAAATCTCCCCCAGCTTGCGTGGCGCGGCACTACCAGCGCCTATACGTACGTGCGCGGCGAGGGCGAAAACGCCGAGCTGGTGATGGCCGCGGCTACCGACAAAACCGACGCCGTGCTGCTGCCCCTCGCCACTTTCCGCCGCGCCCTCAAAGCGGCTGATGCCCCCGACGCCGACAAAGTCACTTTTGCCAGCACCCACTGGTCGCCCGATGGCCAGACGTTATGGATCGACGGCGCGGCTGCGCGCTACCGGCTCGATCCGAAAACAGGTAAGGCCAGCCGCATTGCTGCTTGGCCCGATAACGCCGCCAACACGGAAGCTGACCCGACTGGCACCCGCGTGGCCTACACGCAAGAGCAGAACCTCTTCGTCAGCGGGGGCGGCGCCGACAACGTGGCCGTGACCACCGAAACCAACGCCGCCATCGTGAATGGGCAAGCCGCGCACCGCTCCGAATTCGGTATTACGAAGGGTGCGTTCTGGTCAGAATCCGGTCAGAAACTGGCCTTCTACCGGATGGACCAGACGATGGTGACCAATTACCCGCTCCTGGACATTGCGCCGTTACCAGCGCAGGATAAACCCATCAAATACCCAATGGCGGGCGGCGTGTCGCATCACGTCACGGTGGGCATCTATGACGTGCAGGCGAAGCAAACGATCTTTCTGAAAACCGGCGAACCGGCCGATCAGTACCTGACCAATATCACCTGGGCGCCGGACGAAAAAAGCCTTTACATCGCCGTCGTTAACCGGGCGCAAAACCAGCTGGCGCTGCGCCAGTACGACGCCGCTTCCGGCGCCCTGCTGAAGACGCTTTTTGAGGAAAAAGACGCCAAATACACGGAGCCGGAACACGGCCTGTATTTCGTGCCGAAAAACCCCGCGCAATTCATCTGGCTTTCGCGCCGTAACGGTTATCGGCACGCGTATCTGTACGATACGAGCGGTAAATTGTTGCGCCAACTGACGCAGGGTAATTGGGAAGTAACCGACTTACTGGGCTTCGACAACAAAGGCCGGCGCGCGTTTTATTCGAGTACTGCCGAATCGCCACTCGAGCGCCACACGTACGCGGTAGAATTACGCGGCGGCGCGCCGCAAAAGTTGACGCAGGGCACCGGCACGCACAGCACGCAACTCAGCGACGACGGGCGTTGGCTGCTCGATAATTTCTCCAGCACGGTCACGCCGCGCACGGTGCGCGTCATTGATGCTGAAACCGCCAAACCAGTTCGGCTGCTGTTGCAGGCGGCTGATCCAACGGCAGCTTACGCCCTGGGCGAGACGCGCTTATTTCCGATAAAAGCCACTGACGGTCAGACGGATTTATTCTGCCGCCTGATTCTGCCGACGAATTTCGACGCCGCCAAAAAATACCCCGTCGTAGTTTACGTGTACGGTGGCCCGCACGTGCAATTAGTGTCCGAATCGTGGCTCGGCGGCGGTAATTTATGGATGCACGCAATGGCCGAAAAAGGTTACGTCGTGTTCACCGTCGATTCGCGCGGGTCCGGTAATCGGGGGCTTGCTTTTGAACAGGCGACGTTCCGTAAACTCGGTACGGAAGAAATGGCCGACCAGCTTAAAGGCGTGGAATACTTACGCGCCCAACCGTTCGTGGATGCCGCGCGCATCGGCGTTCACGGCTGGAGTTTTGGTGGTTTTATGACCACCACGCTCCTGACCCGCGCCCCCGCCAACACCTTCAAAGTGGGCGTAGCCGGCGGGCCGGTCATCGACTGGAAATTCTACGAAGTGATGTACACCGAGCGGTATATGGACACCCCCCAGGAAAATCCGGAAGGCTACAAAACCGCTTCGCTGCTGAATTATGTGCCGAACCTCAGGAACAAACTGCTGATGATTCACGGCACCGTCGATGACGTCGTGGTGTGGCAGCAGAGCCTGAGCTACGTCAAAAAATGCGTGGATGAAGGCGTTCAGCTCGACTATTTTGTGTACCCCGGTCATCCGCACAATGTGCGCGGAAAGGACCGTGTTCACCTGATGCAGAAAGTGACGGATTACTTCGACGCCAACCTCTAACCGGGAACCCGGCCCGCGCCGACGGGCGTAATCTGTGAAATTCCTCAGCCGGTAATGCTGAAAAATAACGCGACCGACACGCCGCCAAATGCCTGATTTTGCCCCCGCCGACCTGCGCGCTGCCCTCCGTAAACTCCCGGAAAAGGAAAAAGACGCGCTGCTCTATCGCTCGGTGCGCCGCGATGCGGAGTGGCGGGCCACGTTGGCTTACGAACTGTTGCCCGACGTAACGCGTGACGCTGTGTACGCCGCCGTAACCGACCGGATGCACGAAATCGTGACGACCGTATCGGGGCATCAGTTGGCGCGCTCGCTGACGAAAAGCCTCAAGAAAGCCGTCGAGGAAATCAATCGGGCGCGGCGCATTACCGGCGAGCGGGCGCTGGAAATCGACCTGTATGCGTACTTGTTACGGCTGCTTTTCGACCGATTTTCCGGGCAACTGGATTCACACTACACGCTTTACTACAAAGCCGTTGCGCGCCTGACCGAACGATTCATTCGGCTGCTAAAAAAATACCTGCACGAAGACGTGTGGCTCGATTTCGAAACAGAGCTGGACGACTGGCTAACGCAACTGCACGCCCGGCCCCACCGCGTGCAGGAGCTGTCATTTACCCTGCCCCCTAAACTGAATTAGCGCCGTTTCGGGCTTGGTTGATGGTCAGTGCGTAAGAACGGTCTGACGACCAGCTCGCGCATCAAAAAAGCCCGTGCGTTTATCGACGCACGGGCTTTTTTTGTGCAGCAAAAGCGCTTACTTCTTCGCCACCACGTTGAAAGTGATGGTGATGTCGTTGGAAATGGCCTTGTCACCGAGGTTGTCGAAGAACGAACCGGAGCCGTACTTGATGTCGTACTTGGTGCGGTCAACGACGGTAGTACCGACGGCCGTTACCTGGTTACCATTGACCGTGACAATGGCCGGGAACGAGATGCGGTTGGTGATGCCCTTGATGGTAAGGTCGCCATTGACGGTGTAATTCTGCTTGCCTTCGGCTACGTTTTTCAACGGCGCGATGGAAGTGATTTTAAATCCGGCTGTCGGGTGCTTTTCGACGCTGAAAAAGTCGTCAGAATTCAGGTGGCCCAGCAGTTTGGCATTGTACTCGGCATCCGTCAGGTCGAGGACCTTGATGGTCTTCATATCCAGCATCACGTTACCGCCGGTTACGCGGTTGCCGGCTACATCCAGGGTGCCGCCCTGCAGGCCAACGGTGCCGTTGTGTTTGCCGGTCACCTTGGTGCCGATCCACTCTACTTTAGAAGCTGTACCATCGATTTTGTAAGCTTCCGCCACTTTAGTCACCTTAGTGGTTTTGGTTTTAGCCACTTTGCCGGGGCCGGTCAGGGCCGAAACGGGAGCAGCGGCCAACAGGCCGATAGCGAAGGAAAGGGTTGCGAGGGCGAATTTCATCGTCAAAAGAGAAAAAAATGTACAGGTGAACGGAAATGCCGCACCACGCGGCATCCGGGAATAAAACAGACAAACAGAACAAAGGATTAGCCGCGCATTTTGTCGAGCAGGACACTCAGCGTCGTGGCTTCGTCAGCCGTGAGGGTTCCTCGGCCCACCAGGTGCAGGGTTTGCGCGTCGTCGATGCGTCGGAGCAATTCCAGCCCGGCTTCCGTGATCGTGACATCGACCTGCCGGCGGTCCTGCGGGCATTGACATCGCCGGATGAGTTGCTTGGTTTCCAAGCGGTCCACGATGCGCGATGCGTTGGAAGTTTTGTCCAGCATCCGGTCCATTAGCAAACTCACCGAAGCGGGTGCTGGATGCTGCCCCCGCAGAATCCGTAGAATATTAAATTGCGGCAATGTTAGGTCGAAAGTCCGAAAATGGCGGCTCAGTTCTAACTGTAATTGATTAGCCGTGAACGACACGTTGATCACGGCCCGTTGAAAGGGGTCGCGAAAAACGGGCTGCTTGATGGCTTCTTCAATCGTCATCGCGGTGGCGGAAAACCCGGATGGGGTGGGTTGGTGGTGCAAATGTATGTACGTACACGCAAAGTCCCAACACCCGCGTCGATTTTTTTCGTTCCGGATTGCGAAGGATGGGGCGTTTCAAAGGGAGAAAACGCCTTGAAGTGTTTCTTTTTCAGGGCAGAAGAAAGGGTGTCTTTTAGAAAATCAGTAGGCAATAACCCTGTGACTGGCGAACTTGAGCCCGGTGGGGTGCGGGTATGTCATCGCACTTAGAG
The DNA here is from genome assembly GCA_031426455.1 of Hymenobacteraceae bacterium. Taxonomy (GTDB): domain Bacteria; phylum Bacteroidota; class Bacteroidia; order Cytophagales; family Hymenobacteraceae; genus JANNMJ01. The sequence continues at coordinate 29,052 of JANPLI010000084.1, forward strand.
GGCATCAAGACCTCGGTGAAGTCGAGTTGAGCCGGTACGATCAGCATCTCAATGGCGGCTTGAGGCAGCGGCTGTTTGGCATCAAGGCCTTACTTTGCACCCAATGCCTATCCACCCCAAAGTCACTCCGATTTATCAGACGGCGGTCTTCAAGTTCGGCTCACTGGCCGAACTGGACGCTTATTACGCCGCGCCCGGCCAGGACGGCCATTACGCCTATTCCCGCGCCGAACACCCGAATTCCGACGAGCTGGTGCGGGCCGTGGCGGCGTTGGAAGGCGCCACTGGGGGCGTGGCTACTGGCTCCGGCCTGGCGGGGTTGCTGGCCGCCGTGCTGGCTATATGTCAGGCTGGCGACCACGTGCTGTGCCCGGCCGAGTTGTACGGCGGCTCGGTCGTGCTTCTGAGCAAGGAACTGGCCCGCCTCGGCATCAGCACCGATTACGTGCCCCTGGCTGACCTCTACGACCTGGACCGGTGGCGCAAACCCACCACGAAACTGGTGCTGGCCGAAACCCTGAGCAACCCGCTACTGACCGTGCTGGACGGCCCGCGCCTGGCCGACGCCTGCCGCGCGAACGGCATCAAGCTGCTTATTGACAATACGTTCGCTACGCCCATTCTGAGTCAGCCGCTGACCTGGGGCGCCGATCTGGTATGGCATTCGGCGACGAAATACCTCAACGGCCACTCCGACGTGACGGCTGGCGTCGTGGTCGGTACTGATCCCGTACTGATTGCCGCGCTGCGCCGCCTAGGTGCCAATCTGGGCCTGATGTTGGGGCCGCAGGATGCGTGGCTGGCGGCGCGCGGCCTCAAGACATTGGCCGTCCGGATGCGGGCGCATTCGGCCAATGCCCAGGTGGTGGCCGAAACGCTGGCCGCGCATCCGGCCGTGGGCGCGGTATTCTATCCGGGGCTGCCCACGCATCCGCAGCACGCCCTGGTTGCCGCGCAGCTACGGCCCGGCGCTGGTTTCGGCGGAATGCTGTCCTTCCAGTTACAGGAGGATTCCGTGGAAGCGGCCGACCGCTTCATTCAACGGACGCGGCGGTTTCCGCTGGCGCCGTCGCTGGCGGGCGTCGATTCGTCCTGCTCTTACCCGGCCCGCACCTCGCATCGGGGCCTGACCGATGCCCAGCGCCACGAAACCGGCATCACCGCAGGGCTGATTCGGGTATCGGTAGGCATCGAAGAGGCCGATGAACTGGTGGCCGACCTGAATCAGGCCCTGAGCTAGATACTGGGCAGGTAGGCACCGCGCCCGTGGTCGCGTCAGTGGCGCTCGTACACGACGTCGAGCGGAAAATGGTCGGAGTAAGGTACTTCGCGGTGTACGTGCAGCCAGACAGGCGTCAGGCGGGTAGGGGTACTGAACTGATTGTCGATCCGCAGCAGCGGCAGCTTACCATTATAAGTGGCCCCGATGCCGCTGCCAATAGCCTGATGCGCGTTGAGCAGGCGGCGGGCCAGTTTCTGATACGTGTACGAGTAAGGCGGGTCGTTGAAATCGCCGCAAACCACCACCGGGTAAGGCGAGCGCGCGATGCGGCCGGCCAGCGTATCGACCTGCCAGGAGCGCGTCACGGCGCCGTGCCGGAAGCGCCGCAATAGTTGCAGGCCGGCCGCATCGAGCCAGGCCCATTGGCGGGCGGTGCGCACGATGCGGTCTTCGTCGAGGGACATACTCTGAAAATGGACGTTGAAGACCCGTACCGTGTCGTAGGCCGGGAAGTGTTCGCTGCTAGGGCCGTCGCGGCCCGGCAGGCGCACATCGGCCCACATCGCGTGGTTCTGGCGCAGTTCGCCGAACGAGATCGTCCCGTGCCGGACCAGCGGCCCGGTGCTGAAAATGGCCATCCCGAACTGCTGCGTGGGGTTTTCGAGCGTCACGGACACAAAGCGACCCTTCCGCGCCTTGCTGATGCGCCGCGTGGCGCCGAAGATGCGTCGGGTGCGGTCGCGGCCCGGCGTTTCATTCTTTTGATTATAATATTCCTGAAGGCAGATGATATCAGCCGGATGCCGGGCTACCCACGCGATCTGCGAGTCGGCGTTGGCAAAACCGGGCGTGCTCAGGGCGGCGTAGGTATTGAAAATCCGGACGTTATATGACAGAACGCGCAATTGCGCCGGAGCGGTGCTGCCCGCTGCCCGCACAGGCGGCTCAGCGGGCAAGGGTGGGCGCAGTGCCAACCCGCGTTGCCAGTAGCTCCAGGTCAGGGCCAGCACCAGGGCGGGCAACACGGCCCGCTGCCAACGGCCGCGCAGGAGCGCCAGCACCAGCAAGGCTACTGCGGCAACCAGCGCGCCGGGTAGGGTCAGGCCTCCGAACAATAGGGGCCACGCCCAGCGCGGGGGGATTTGCAGGCAGGCTACTGCCGTCGCTGCCCAGGCTGCCACCAGCACGTCCGGACGCCACCACCACTGGCCCGCCCGGCGCGACGGAGCAGCGGAACGACGACGGCCGGTAGAAGAAAATGACATAGGAGGAGGCTCCGAAATGGGTGGGCGGACGGCCCGGCAAACGGCAAAACTACTGACCCGACCGGGGGCGGTTGCGCGGGCGCCAGCCCCGGCCGTACCTTTGCGGCGCAATTCGTCTGAATCGGGTTGCCTGCCACACGGCGGGCACTCGCCACGGAGGGGCCGGCTCACGCCGCCCCTTTATTGTTTTCAGGGGGTTGCGGCGTTGTCCTTTTTTGTAGCCCGTTCGCCGAATGTCCGTCAAGCTTACTACTGCCCTGCTGGAACGTCTCGCCGAAGAGGCGCTGGGCTCCATTGCGCCCAGCGACTTCACCGCTACGGAAGCCGAGCAGGAAGCCGATGCCGCGTTCGAGGCGGAAGCGGAGGGAGCGGACGATGCAGACGCGGACGACGCCGATGAATGGGCCGACGAGGATGCCGACGAGGTAGCCCCCGCCGGGCGCCGCCCGGCCGGTAGCCCGATTGAGGGGG
>JANPLI010000085.1:0-12280 GCA_031426455.1 Hymenobacteraceae bacterium
GGAGCAGGAACCGTTGCATCGTGGGGTAGCCGAGGTGAAATGGGGTGGATATCCTTGAGAAAGGCGCAGAATTCGCGTTGGGCGGCGGCAGTCGCGGCTTATTGCTTTAACTGAAGTACTTTTTCGGGGTCGATGCGCACGAGCGTGTACACGATCTGATCGGTTTGGAGGTCGGTAAAGCCGTGGGGGGTGTTCGGGGGAATGACGACGATATCGCCCGGCCCCACCAGGTATTGCTTGCCCCCCGCGATGTGGGTGCCCCGCAGGCTGGGGCCGGTTATTTTCAACACGATCGGACTGCTGGCGGGCATCCGCTTCGCCGAGTCGAGCGTCCCGCCCACGACCAGCGTACCGCTGCCGCTGATGATGCTGTACACCTTCGTAACGACATCGTGCACCAGGGCATCCGGGGGTGTTTTGCCGTTTATTTTGGAGCGCGTGACCACGGAAACGCCCACGTTGTACTTCCCTTGTATCGGCAGCACGCGCAGTACGGAGTCGGCCACGGCAAGCCCCGCGCCCCTGCTGGCGGCGGTCTTAATTTCCGCCGCGGGAATGATGGTGGCCTTTCCCGTAGCCGTGGCTGCGTTGGGTGACACTGCCGGCCCGGTTTTGCGCGCGGCCGGCGCCTGGCCAAATGCGGCGGTTGAAGCGAAAATGGCCAGGCAGATGACCGCAGCCGGTATTGGAGGTTTCGGGCGGGGGGACATCACGCACATTTTTGGGCTGACTTTCAGGTTGGTTGTCTCCGTCACTCCTACCCGGCCACGAGCTGGGCGCCCGCCGCCTGCTCCTGCCAGCCGTCTTCCAGCGCCGCCACCTGCCGGGCGTGGGTGGTCGGGCGGATGGTTTGCAGCAGCACCACCGGCACCAGCACCAGCGCGGGCACGAGCCAGAAGGTCACGTTCCAGGGGTAGTGGGTGCGCACGTAGCCCAGCAGGGCGATACCGGTGGTCATCCCGGCATTGGCGAGAGCCATATACAGCGTAAACTGCACCGCCGACACCCGCTGCCAGCAGCACTGCATCGCCAGGGCCAGGTTGCTGATCTGAAACAGCGTCGCCAGCAGGCTGAACCCGCCGATGAACCCCGCCACCACGCCCGCCTGCCCCCAATACGCCGCCGCGCCGCCCAGCGCGCCCGCCAGCAGCCCGATCACTAGAAAGCAGCCTTGCCCCAGGCGCGTCAGGCCGCACCACCGGATCAGCGCCCCGCCTGCCAGCATCCCCCCGACGCCACCTACCAGCCCGGCGGTGGCCTGCACCTGGGCGTAGGCCACGTTGGTCCAGTGGAGTTGCTGGATGGTGAACAACGGCAGCGCCGTGCGCACATAGCTCAGGCAGAGCAGCCCCGTGAACACGATGGCCGCCACCAGCAGGCTATTGGGTAGCACCAGTACCCGCCGCGCAGCGCGCAGCAACGGCGCCCAGCCGTGGGTGTGCAGCCGGGCCGATTCGGGGGCGGGGGCGCCGGCCGTCCAGGGCAGCAGCTTTTCGCCGGGGCGCTCGCGCAGCAGCACTGGCGCGGGCAGAATCAGCAGCACCACCCCGGTAATGGTCAGGATGGCCGTCCCGAACCCGTAGGTGTTGATCAGCAGGCTGCCTCCCGCCAGGGCGCCGGCCATCCCCACGGTTTTGGCGCCCCACATCAGGCTATTGGCCTGGCCCTGCTGCTCGGCGGGGATGATGTCGATGGCGAGGCTGTCGGTGGCTACGTCCTGCAACACGCTGAACGCCAATACGGCGAAGCCGCCCGCCGTCAGCCACGGCAGGTGGTGGAGCGGGTCGGGCACGAGTGCCAGCCCGGCGAAGCTGAACGTCAGGCCCACTTGCCCGGCCAGCAGCCAGGGCCGGCGTCGGCCCATCGGCAGGTACGTGAAGCGCTCGACCAGCGGGGCGAAGACGATCTTGAAACTCGCCGGCAGCAGCACCACGGCCGAGTAGGCGGCGATCTCGGCGGCAGTTTTGCCCTGCATCGCCAGCCACGCCGGAATGGCGAACAGGACCACGCCCTCCGGCAGGCCCTGCGCCAGGTACAGCAGAATGAAAGTGGCGTACCGCAGCCGGGTATGCTCGGACAACGCGGGCAGCGGGCGGGCGGTAGTGGGTGGAATACGCATTAGGATTCAAACGCTTCGGGTGAAATAACTCAGGCAACAAGCTGTCCCTGAGGGACTATTATCCGGCGGCAAATCGCTTCAGCCGCCCCCGCTGCAGTCCCGGAGGGACTATCGCCCGGTAGCAAACCGTTTCGATTGTCCCCGCTGTGGTCCCGGAGGGACTACCTGCACGTAAGAAGGTAGTCCCTCCGGGTCCGCAATAGGGGTAGAGCCAAGGCGGGAGGACTACCGGAGGGTAGAGTCCCTCCGGGATCATTGGGTGGGCTTACCCCGCCACGCGCAGGGCGTGCGCTTCCTGCTCCTGATGGCTGCTTTCCAGGTCCGCCAGATGGCGGGCGTGCGTCGGCAGGTGTACCAGCCCCAGCAGCCCGGCCGCCCCCACCAGCAGCAGCGGTATCAGCAGGTAGGTGCCGGTCCAGGAGAAATGACTGCGTACCACCCCCAGCAGGGCCGTGCCGGTGGCGGCGCCCAGGTTGAAGACCGTCATATACACCGTGAACTGCACCGCCGAGATGCGCGGCCAGCAGCACTGCATCGCCAGGGCCAGCAGGCCCACCATCGCCAGGGTATTGATCAGGCAAAACGCGCCAATGCAGCCCGTGATGAACGCCGGGTTGGGCCACCACGCCTGCCCCAGGCCCAGCGCGGCGGCCAGCAAACCCAGCCCCAGCAAACTGCCCTGCACGAGCCGGATGGTGCCCAGCCGGCCAATCAGCCAGCCGCCCGCCAGCATCCCCACCACGCCCCCCAGCAGCCGGGCCGGCGAATAGATCTGGGCATACTGCCCGTTGGTCCATTCCAACTGCTGGATGGTGAACATCGGTAGCGTATTGTCGAGGTACTCTTCGCAGAGTTGGGCGACGAACACGGCCGGCAACAGCAGCAGGCTGTTGCGGAGCGCGAACACCCGCCGGGCCGCCCGCAGCAGCGGCGCCCACCCGTGGACGTGGAGCCGCAGCGATTCCGGGGCGGGCGCGCCGGCCGTCCAGGGCAGGCGCTTTTCGCCGGGCCGCTCGCGCAGCAGCAGCGGCAACAGCGAAATCAGCCCGATCACGGCTACCGCCGCCAGCACCGCCGCCCCGAATCCGTAATAGTTGAGCAGCGCGGTGCCCACGGCCAGCGATGTAGCCACGCCCACCGCTTTCGCGCCCCACATCAGGCCGTTGGCGTGGCCTTGTTGCTCCGGGGGTACGATATCGATGACGAGGCTGTCGGTGGCCACATCCTGAATCACCACGAATACATTGACCACGAACACCGCCGCCGCCAGCAGGGCCAGGTGGTGGAGCGGGTCGGGCACGAGCAGCAGGCCCAGAAAACTCAACACCAGTCCGCCCTGCCCGGCCAGCAGCCAGGGCCGGCGCCGCCCCATCGGCAGGTACGCGAACCGCTCGATGAGCGGCGCCACCACCAGCTTGAGGCTCCAGGGCAGCAGCGCCACGGTGGCGTAGCCCGCGATCTGGGCGGGTGTTTTGCCGTTCATTGCCAACCACGCCGGCACGGCAAAGCTCAACACCCCCTGCGGAATGCCCTGCGCGAAATACAGCGCCATAAAAGTGGCGTAGCGCAGCCGGGCGTTTTCGGCGAGTGCGGGCAGGGGGCGGGCGGAGGCGCTTGACATCAGCAGGGGCAATAGGAGGGGAGGGATGGCCGGGGACAAAAGTCCCCGCTGGTAGCCCCGGCTTCCTACCGCCGCTTGTCCCCATTTTGGGGATGGTGGGGATGTTTTTTTTCGGGGGTGATCTATCCCGGGGGGGGCGGCGGCGCGGGCGCGGAGCTAATGCGCCACGCTACCTTTTAAACTGCGGGTTCAGCCAGACTTCGCCACCTCCATCCTAACAGGACTTACGCACCCCGTATGGCTGCCCGCAGCCCCGAAGGGGCTACCATTCGGTAGATCAGTGGTTTAATAAAGCGACGGGCGGTCCCTACGGGACTACCTTTTCGGGACAGGTTGTCCCTTCGGGACCACTGGCTTTCCTAACGAATGGCCTGAGCTACCGAATGATGGTCCCTTCGGGACCGCAGCAAGCAAAGCCCCTGCCCGCGCGAGTGCGTAAGTCCTGCTAAATATTGATCGGCACTGGCAGCAGCGCGATCTCCGCAGGCGCTGTAGCCTGCTTGCGCCAGCCGGGAATGTGGTTGCGCAGGACTACCCGTTGCAGTAGCAGGAAAAATACCACGGCGCCCACCGCGAAGAGCGCTTCGGTGTTCAGCATTCCGCCCGACCCGAAACGGGTGTGGGCAAAGCCCAGGATGTAGGTCAGCAGGTAAGCCGGGAGGTTGGAAATGGCCGCGAAGGTGCTGTACTTAGTGGCGGCGGCGCCCTTACCAATGGCCTCCAGCGTGACGGCCGTGAAGCCGGCGTAGCACATCCCGTTGGCCAGCGCGTACAGCAGGGTGCCGCCAATGAAGATTGGCTCGGTGCGCGGCGCGTAGGCCATTCCCACCAGACTGGCCGCTGCCGCCAGCCCAAACAGCAGGTAGGCGTAGCGCGGGCTTACACGGTCGCAGGCCCAGCCGCCCACCAGGCAGCCCATCGCCGACACCAGCCCGCCCAGCACACCCGTCACGAGTGCCACCGTATCGGCGCCGGACTGCCATTCTTTCGCTACGGCCGACCACAGGCCGCTGGCCGCCGCCGTGCCCAGTGGCAGCAGGCAGATCACCAGCCCCAGCCAGCCGCTTTTGGTGCGCAGGGTCGCCCACACATCCTGCCCCATTGCCCGGTAGGTATCCGCGATTCGTTCGGCGCGAATGGTGGCTTGCTGGTCGCGGAAGGCCAGCAGCGCCAGGCAGCAGCCCAGGCATAGCACGCCCAACACCACTCCCGCCAGCCCGGCCATCGGCAGGCGCTGGGCCAGCAGCAGCCCCAGGCCCCCACCGATGTCCATCCCGCCGAGGTTGCCCATCTGGTAATACCCCGAGGCACGGCCCTGCAACGCGGCGGGTACCTCGTAGGCCATCAGCCCGGCCGCCGCCATCCCCGTGAAGGAAATGAAGAAGTGATACGCGTAGATGCCCAGCGTCAGGAGCGGCAGGTTAGCGTCCGTAAGCGGTAGCAGACTCATCGCCACCAGCACCAGCGAGCTGGCAATGCCCGAAAGCCAGTACCATTTCTTGAACGTCAGGCTCGTATCGACCAGCGGCGCCCACAGAAACTTGAGGACGTGCGGCAGCACCGACGCAGCCACCACGGCCGCGATCTTTTCCACCGACACGCCAGCTTCGGCCAGCAGATACCCCAGCGTGACCTGCACATACCCCGTTGCCACGCCCATCGGCAAGATCAGAATGGTGAACAGGAACGGGTGAACGGGCGGCCGGGCCGCTTCTGCCGACAAGCCAGCGGGGGCGTTTTTCATTGGGCAGAAAAAGAGGGACTTACTCGCCTTCCGCCCGTTGCCAGACGCGAGCAGCAGTCAGCCGGTAGCCCGGATAAGAGACCAGCAAAACGCCCCCGATGAGGAGCAGACTCCGCCGGTCGCTGACGGCAAAGCCGACCAGCAGCACGGCCGTCACCAGCAGCGCCAATGCGGGTACGTAGGGGTAGCCCCACGCCCGGTACGGCCGGGGCAGGGCCGGTTCGGTGGCGCGCAGCCGAAAGAGCGCGGCCAGGGCGCCACCCATCACCAGCACCAGGATGACGGCCCCGAGAGCAAAAATCTGCTCGAACGAGTTGGCCACGATGCCCCAGAGGGCCAGCGCGTAACAGATCAGCAGGGCCACGTACGGGGTGCCACCGGCATTCACTTTCATCGCCGGGGTGATGAAATACCCTTCCCGGCTCAGGCCGAACAGGATGCGGGTCGGGATCAGCAGCGAGGCGTTCAGAATGCTGAGGATCAGGAACACCGAAATGCCGGTCACGAGCGTCGCACTGCGGCTTCCGAACGCCACCGCCGCCGCCACCGAGGCCGCCACCGGCGAGTGCGCGATGGCCGCCAGCGGCAGTACGTACAGAATGGCCGCGTTCAGCAGCGCGTAGAGGCCCATAATGACCAGCACGCCGAAGAAGTAAGACCGGGGGATGTTGCGGCCGGGGTTGTCGTCTTCCTCGGCGAAGAAGCTGACGGCCGTCCAGCCGTCGTAGGTGCCCAGAATGAGTTGCCAGGCCTTGAAAAACGCCAGCACCAGCGCGCCACCGGCCAGCGCCAGGGGCGTGCTGGCCGGGGCCACCGTTACCGAGCCGGCAGCCGGCCCCGCCCAGAAGCAGCCCGCTGCCAGCACCAGCAGCAACCCGATTTTCAGGGCGCTGGTGAGTTGCTGCACCACGTTGCTGTTCTTCACGCCGGGCAGGTTCAGGAGGGTGAAGGCGGTCAGATAGGCCGCGCCCACGGCCTTCGGATAGGGCTGAAGAACGGGGAAGAGCAGCCCGGAATACTCGCCCAGAATCAGGCTGAAAACAGCGGGGGAAAGGGCATTGGACAGGAAGTCGAGCCAGCCCGCCACGAACCCCGCGTACGGCCCAAACGCGCGCTTGATATAGTTGAACGCGCCACCCGCCCGGGGGAGCATCGCGGTCAGCTCGGCGTAGGAGTTGGCCGCCAGCAGGATGTAGGCACCCGCCAGCAGCCAGCAGGTCATAATCAGGGGCTTATCGGGCAGCAGCGCGGCAATGGTGCCCGGCGCCCGCAGGATGCCCACCCCAATAGTGCTGCCCACGGTAACGGAGATACCGAACGCCACGCCCAGGCCCTTTTGCAGGCGGTTCGCACGGTGCGTACCCGGCGCGGCGATTTGGATGGTACTGGGCATCTGCGGCTAACTGGTGGTGGGGGCGGGTGAGAAAACGCGACCGATCTAGCGCGCCTTGTGCGCCTCCATATCGATCTCGATCAGCTGCCCCGGCAGGGCCAGCCCTTTGACTTCGAGCCAGGTGCCGGTCGGGAGTTGCTTTTTGTACAGGTCGTTGCGGTAGCCGGCCTGCTTGATAAAGCCGGCCATATCGGTGGTGTACACGTTCTCGGCCACCACGTCGTCGAACGTGTAGCCGTAGTGGTTGAGGATCTTTTCCAGGTCGGCGTAGCAGTTCATCATCTGCTGTTTCAGGTCGCCGGGCGCCACCAGGTTGCCGGCCGAATCCATACTCACGGCACCGGAGATTTTCAGGTCGTCGCCGATCCGCACGGCGTGAGAGTAGCCGTAGGCTTTCTCGACGCTGGGCCGCAGCAGGAAGTATTCCGGGGCTTCGGCGGGGGCGGCGGCTTTTTCAGCGGCCGGCGGTGGGGCGGGGTTGCAACCGGGGGCGGCCACGAGTAAAGCAGCAAAAGCGGCCCGAAACGCAAGGCACTGAAAAATTCTCATTTGACCGGAGTTTTTGGGGTTTTCCTACTCGTCAGACTTTTCGGATTCGCCCCCGCTGCTGGGATACTTGCGCGGGCCAAGGTGCGTCTTTGTTGGCCGGGCACAAAAGTCCCTGCTGGTGGCCCCGGCTTCCTACCGCCGCTTGTCCCCATTTTGGGGATAGTGGCCGTCGGTTGGGTGGCCGACCAGAAACCAGCGGTGCGCATCACATAATGTGGTGATTTTGGGCTGATGATATCCGCATCTGTGCTGGGCAGGCCCATATTTGTCTTGCATCGCCCCACCGTCGGCAGTTCACTACGTCCCGTAACGCCACCGGCGTACATTATTTCATCATTTCATTTCCACGCTTATGCTTTACCGCTACTTTGCGCATACTGGCCGCCTGCTGGCCCCCGCGCTGCTCACCACCGGCCTGGGGCTGCTGACCGGGCCGGCGGCGCTGGCTCAGACCGGCATCGGCACCGCCACCCCGGACGCCTCCGCCGCGCTGGAGATCAGCAGCGGCACCCGCGGCCTGCTGGTGCCGCGTCTGAGCCTGACCAGCACCACCGCCGCCGCGCCGCTCACGTTGCCGGCCACCAGCCTGCTGGTGTTCAACACCAACGCGGCGCTGCCCGGCGGGCGCGGCTACTACTACAACGCCGGCACGCCGGCCTCGCCGCAGTGGGTGCAACTGCTGACGACCACTTCGCCCACCGGTGGCGATTTCTGGCGCACCGTCGGCAACGCCGGCACCTCAGCGGGCGCGCAGTTTCTGGGCACCACCGATGCGCAGGACCTGGTTTTCAAGACCAACGGCACCGAGCGGCTCCGCATCAGGCAACTCGACGGCGCCCTCTGGACGGCGATGCCCAACGGCAACGTGGCGCTCGGCCCCAACACCGGCGCGGCCCTGACTTCCGGCAGCAGCAACACCTTCGTCGGCACCCGCGCCGGACAAGCCAACAGCGCGGGTTCCTTCAACACGTTCCTGGGTACCGATGCCGGCAAGCTCAGCACGGCCACCGGCAACACCCTGCTCGGCAGCCTGGCCGGCAGCATTACCACTACCGGCGCCAATAACACCTTCGTGGGTTTGGGCGCGGGCAATGCCAACACTTCCGGTGCGCGCAACGTGGCCGTGGGTTTCGGCGCCGGAGAAGGCAACACCACCGGCGAACGCAACGTGGTCGTGGGGCAGGCCGCCGGGCTGGCCAACGCCACCGGCAGCCACAACACGTTTCTGGGTGATGAAGCCGACGCCGCCGGCCCGGCCCTCGACTACGCCACGGCCATCGGGGCAGGGGCCATCGTGGGCGCCTCGAACAGCCTGGTGCTGGGGGGCACCGGCCCGGCGGCCGTGAATGTGGGCATCGGCACGGCCACCCCGCAGGCGCGCCTGCACGTGGTGGGCGGCGGGGTGCGGCTGGGCGTCCTGGCCGGCACCGGCGTCCGGCTTGTGACGGCCAACGCCGTGGGCGATCTGGGCGCCTCGCTCTCAACCGGCCCGGCCAACGGCCTTTTCTGGGGCCTGAGCGGCAACGCTGCCACCGATCCGGCCACCGAATTCATCGGCACCACCGATGCCCGCGACCTTGTGTTCCGCACCAACGCCACCGAACGGATGCGGTTGCGCCTCGACGGCGGCCTGCATCTGCTCGCGCCGGGCGGCAATACGTTCGTCGGCGACAACGCCGGCCTCAACCTCAACGCCACCGCCATCAACAACGTGTACGTGGGCACCCAAGCCGGTCAGAACAACGCCAATGGCCTGAGCAACGTGGCGGTGGGCTACGCGGCCGGCACGTCGAGCACGGCCACCCATACCACGATGGTGGGCTTCGCGGCGGGCTTCAACAGCGGCGGTACGTCGGGGGTGTTCGTGGGTGAAGGCGCCGGCTACACGGCCACCGGCTCGGGTAATACGCTGGTGGGCTTCGGGGCGGGCTTCGGCGTCACGACCGGCACCGACAACACGATCAGCGGCCGGGGCAGCGGCTACGAACTGGCTGGTGGCTCGAACAACACGCTCTACGGAGCCGGTAGCGGCGCCGAACTGACCGGCGACGACAACACCGCCCTCGGGCAGGCGGCGGGCGCCAACCTGACCACCGCCAACGACAACGTGCTCGTGGGCCGGCAGGCCGGCAATGCCCTGGTGGGCGGCGACCGCAACACGCTCGTCGGCTCCGGCGCTGATGCCAGCGGCCCCAACCTGACCAACGCCACGGCCCTGGGCGCGGGCGCCCTCGTGGGCCAAAGCAACGCCCTGGTTCTGGGGGCCTTCGCTGATGTGGGCATCGGCACCTCCACGCCCGCCGCCCGGCTGCACGTGGCGGGCGGCGGGGTGCGTTTGGGCGCCCTCGCCGGCACCGGCGTCCGGCTGGTAACCACCAACGCCAACGGCGACCTGGGCACTACCGCCGCTCCGCTCAACGCGCTCGTTTGGGGGCTGAACGGCAATGCTGGCACCAACCCCGCCACCAATTTTCTGGGCACCACCGACAACAAAGACGTGGTGTTCCGGGCTGATAATATCGAGCGCCTGCGCATCAAGCAAACTAACGGCGCGCTGTGGACTGGAATGCTGCTCGGCAACGTAGCGCTGGGCAACGGCACCGGCGCGGCGCTGGGGCCTACGGCCAGCCATAACACCTTGATTGGCGACGATGCGGGCGCGGCTCTCGACAACAGCGGCGACAACACGCTGGTAGGTTACCAAGCCGGCGCGGTGCTGGCTGGCGGCAGCGACAACACCATCGTAGGAGCTGGCGCGGGCGCCGTTCAAACCTTCGGCACGTTCGTCACGCTCGTAGGCGCAGGCGCGGGCGCCAACAACGTTGTCGGTAGCAGCACCTTCATCGGTGCCAACGCGGGCAAAAGCAACACCAACGGCTTCGGCAATACCTTCGTGGGCATCGCGGCGGGCGAAGACAACCTGACCGGCGCGTTCAACACCTACCTGGGGCAGTCGGCGGGCGGCAACAGTTCCGGCGACGATAATACCTTCCTCGGCGCCGCGGCCGGCTTGGACAACGACGGCAACCGCAACGTGTTCGTCGGCAACGACGCCGGCGCGAGCGGAGCTACCGGCGACGACAACACCTTCGTAGGCGAGGCGGCGGGCAAGGTCAATACGGCCACCGGCGGCACCTTCGTGGGGCAAGGCGCAGGCGCGGCCAATACGGCGGGCATCGGCAACACCTTCGTGGGCGAAGACGCCGGCGACAGCAACACGACGGGCGACGATAACGTGATGATCGGCCGCAACGCCGGCCACAGCAACATTACGGGTAACAACAACGTGACCATCGGCAGCAACGCCGGCGACGGCATCATTACCGGCGCTGACAATGTGCTCATCGGGCACAACGCCGACGTCACGAACTCGCTCCTCACCAATGCCATTGCCATCGGGGCCAACGCGGTGGTGACGCTCTCCAACAGTATGGTACTCGGCGGCACCGGCGCGAATGCCGTGAACGTGGGCATCGGAATGACTACCCCCGTAACGGCCCTCGACGTGCTCGGCGCTCTGGCCCTGCGCGACGACGGCACCGTCACCGACATCATCGCCGACAACCAGCTCATTACCGTCGGCAACCGTGGCTTCATCCGCCTTTCGTCCGATGCGCTCAGCGCCTCTACCCGCACCATTACGCTCTCCAACGGGGGCATTCGCGGCCAACTCCTCATCATTCAGAGCGCCGACACCGGTTCGAGCGATTTTGAAGTGGCCGACAACGCCATCCTCAACAATACCAACACGCCCGTGAGTCGCGCGCTCGGCGCCGGCGATGTCATTCAGCTTATCTGGAACGGGACGAGTTGGTGCGAGATGAGCTTCACCGACAACTAACCGACAACTAACCGACAACTAACCGACGCCCAGGCGCCGCGCCAGGACGGGGGGGCGGTTGCCCGGTTCCGGCTCCGGCGCGCGCCTGCATCATTCGCCTGCCCGCTATCCCCAAAATGGGGACAACGGGCGCTTGCCCGGTCGCGCGTTTTTGCCGCCCTTTGTAGTCGCGTCAGCGGATGAGCCGCCGCGCGGTTCTACGTTCGTGAAGTCAATGCTCGCCCGCCTCGCTGCCCCGCCTTTCGTGCCTCCGGTTATGACCGCCATCCGCTTAGCCATCGTTGAAGACGACCCCGACATCCGCGCGCTGGTTCACCATTTTATGGCGCGCCAGCCCGACCTGCACTGCGTGCTGGTAGCCGAGTCGGTGGAAGATTTCCTGCATCAGCTTCCTGACGCGCTGCCGCCGCAGGTTATTCTGCTCGACATCGGCCTGCCCGGCGTCAATGGCGTGGAAGCGCTGCCCGTTATCACGGCGCGGGTGCCGGGGGTGGAAATCCTGATGCACACCGTGTTCGAGGACCCCGACCATATTTACAACGCCCTGTGCCGGGGCGCGAGTGGTTACGTGCTGAAAAACACGCCGCTCCCGCAAATCAAGGACGCTATCCTGGACGTGATGCAGGGCGGCGCGCCGATGAGCCGCGCCGTGGCCCGGCGCGTGCTTCAGCACTTCAAGCCCACACCCACCAGCCAGCCCGCGCTGCTCACCGACCGCGAGCGCACCATCCTCGACGCCCTCGTGCAGGGCCGTTCCGACAAGCAAATGGCCGTGCTGTTTGATCTGACGCCCGAAACGGTCCGCACCTACGTCAAACGCATCTATAAAAAGCTGCAAGTCACGGAAGGCCGCACGGAGTTGATCCGGCGGGCGGGGCGGGGGGAGTTGTGAGGTAAGTGGTCAGCCAGAAGTTACGTAACATTTTTGATTGATTTGCAATGCAATTTCTTTGATTCGTTGCAAGAGGGTCTGCTCGGTTTGGTAGTCGGCTGGGGCAAGCCACTCATGCTTG
>JANPLI010000086.1:0-3651 GCA_031426455.1 Hymenobacteraceae bacterium
AGCTCCTGCTGGCGCGAAAACTCCGCAACAAACTTGACCAGAACGACGCGCTGCAAGCGGCCATCATTAAGCGAGCCAAGTACTTACAGCGTCCAGATCAGCGCCGAAACGCCCCCACCTGAAGTGCCAAAGTAGAGTTAATCAGCGCCCGTTTGCGTTCGCCCGGCGACATTTGGTCAAATTTTCTTCGTCAGAATGCCGCCAGCGAACGGCGTAAACGTTCTTCCTCCAAGCCGCTGCTGATGCCTAAATCCCGTTCTTTTGCCGCGCACGTGCGCGATTTTCTGCTCATCGCGCTGGGTATTGCGCTGGCCGCTTTTGGCGTGAAGGGCTTTCTGATGAGTGCCAAATTCATCGATGGCGGTGTGACGGGAATCTCGATGCTGGTGGCCGATGCGCTGGGCTGGCCCCTGGCCGGGTTGATTCCGCTGATCAATCTGCCATTTATGGCGTTGGGATGGCGGCAGTTGGGGCGGGCCTTTGCGCTGCGTTCGGCGGTGGCCATTACGGGCTTTGCCGTGACCCTGGCGCTGGTACCTTTTCCGGACGTAACGCCCGACCTGTTGCTGACGGCCGTCTTCGGCGGGTTGTGCATTGGCGCGGGCATCGGCCTGGCCATGCGTGGTGGCGCGGTGCTGGACGGCACCGAGATCGCCGCCGTTCTGATCAGTCGGGCAACCCCGTTGCTCAAAGTATCCGATGTCGTGCTGCTGCTCAACGTGGCCATTTTCGGCGCGGCGGTCTTTGTGCTGGGAGTTCAGCCAGCCCTGTATTCGATTCTGACGTATGTCGCCGCCTCCAAGTCGCTCGATTTTATCGTCCAGGGGGTGGAGCAATATACGGGAGTAACCATTATTTCGGCCCAGAAAGCCGACCAGATTCGCTACGCCATCACGTACCGGCTAGGGCGGGGGGTGACCGTTTATCAGGGGAAAGGCGGCTACGGCTCGCACGGCGTGGCCCCGCCCGAGCTGGACATTTTGTTCACCGTCGTTACGCGTCTGGAAGTGCCGAAGCTGCGGGCCACCATCAGTCGCCTCGACCCGGATGCTTTCGTGTTCCAGCACGTCATCGAAGACACGGTAGGCGGTATCCTGAAGCGGCGCCCCCTGCACTGAGTCGTAGCAAGACCTAAAAAATCTTCCCCGGATTCAGCACCCCGTGAGGGTCGAAGACGGCTTTGATGCCGCGCATCAGGTTCAGGTTGGCTTCGGGCAGCGCGATGCCGATGTAGGGTTTCTGCACCAGCCCGATGCCGTGTTCGCCGGAAATGGTGCCGCCGAGGCGGACGCAGAGCCGGAAAATCTCACGGATCGGCTCGCGGATACCTTCGGCCCAGAAGGCTTCGTCCAGCTCGCCCCGGATGATGTTGATGTGCAGGTTGCCGTCGCCGGCGTGGCCGTAGCACACGCTCTGGAAACCGTAGCGGGCGCCGATTTCCTTCACGCCGCGCAGCAGCGTAGGCAGCTCGGCGCGGGGCACCACGGTGTCTTCCTCCTTATAGACCGAATGGTAGCGCACGGCATTGCCGATGTTGCGGCGGATGCGCCAGAGGCGGTCTTTTTCGCCGGCCGTGTCGGCTACTTCCACTTCGCCCACGTCGAAGGCGCTGACCACTTCATAGACCCGCTCGGCGTCGCGTTGCAGCACTTCGGGGTCGTTGCCGTCCAGCTCGATCAGCAGGTGCGCCCGGATATCATCGGCCAGTTCCAGCGGCAGGTTCAGGTAGCGGGCGCTCCATTCGATGGCGTTGCGCTCCATAAACTCCAGGCCGCTGGGCGTGATGCCGGCCATAAAAAGCTGGGCCACGGCCGCGCAGGCATCGTCTTCGCTGCGGAAAGGCACGAGCAGCGTCAGGTCGTGCTGGGGCAGCGGCAGCAGCCGGAACACGATTTTGGTGATAACGGCCAGCGTCCCTTCCGAGCCGATCAGCAGTTGCGTCAGGTTATAGCCGGTGGCATTCTTGAGGGTGTTGGCGCCCGTCCAGATGATCTCGCCGGTCACCAGCACCGCCTGAATGTTCAGCACGTAGTCGCGGGTGGTGCCGTACTTGACGGCCTTCGGACCACCGCTGCTCTGGCTCAGGTTGCCGCCCAGAAAGCACGAGCCTTTGGAGGCCGGGTCGGGCGGGTAGAACAGCCCGACGGCCTTCACGGCGTCCTGAAACGCCTGGTTCACCACGCCCGGCTCGACGGTGGCCTGCAGGTTGCGCTGGTCGATTTCCAGGATGCGGTTGAAGCGTTCGGTGCTCAGCACCAGTCCGCCCCGGTGCGGCAGGGCGCCGCCGCTCAGGCCCGTGCCCGCGCCGCGCGGCGTGACGGGCAGGTGGGCTTCGTGGCAAAGCCGCAACACGGCGGCCACTTCTTCCGGGGTGCCGGGGCGCACCACGGCGGCGGGCACGAAGAGCAGGTCCTCGGTGTGGTCGCGGCCGTAATCGGCGTAAGTGTCGTCGGCGGAAGTGGCCACCAGCAGGTGTTCCGGCCCGACGATCCCGGCAAAGCGGGCCAGCAGGTCGGTGGAAATTTCGCTGGAGGGAGCCGTAAGTTCAGCAGCAGTTGTCATTGGAGGGGGAACTACGCAGGGCGCGAATGGTTCGGCGGTCACCAGCGGGTGGTTTTTGCATCAATCGCCGCTTTCTTTTCTAAAGTCGCGTGATGCTGACCCGCCCGCTTCGTCCCGTTGCAAAAGTACTTTCCGGCCCGCACGGTTGGCGCGCGGCGCTGCTGCTCTGGAGCGTACTGCTACTGGTAGGCGGCTGCAAATCGGGTCAGAAAGTCAATCAGTGGTCCGACGGTAAGTATTACTCGGCCCGCGAGATCGCCCAGAAAAAGCGCGACCAGCGCCGCATCGACCGGGGCGTGGCGAAAGCCAAAGACGCCCGCGCCCGCGAAAATGCCCGCAACAATGCCCGCGCCGCTCAGGCCCGCGCCCGCGAAGCGCAACGGCGCGCAGGCGGCGGGAATAGCGGCGGCGGACAGATGGCCGGCCCCGCCACGGGCGCCCCCGCCACCACCCGCCAGGCCGCCGAGCTGATTCGGGTGGCACGTACTTACACCGGTACGCCGTACCGCAGCGGCGGCACCACCCGCCTGGGAATGGACTGTTCGGGGCTGATTTCGACCACCTTCCAGGAAGCGGGCTACGACCTGCCGCGCACCTCCGGCGACCAAAGTACCTTCGGTGCCGACGTGCCCACAGCGCAGGTCCGGCCCGGCGACCTGCTCTTTTTCGCCACCGACGGCAACGGCTCGCGCCGGGTGTCGCACGTCGGGATGGTGACCGAAGTGCGCGGCCCGCAGCAGGTGCAGTTCATTCATTCGTCGTCGTCGCTGGGCGTGAAGGAGGATAACCTGTATATCCCGTACTGGCAGCGTTGCTTCCTGAAAGCCAGCCGACCCAACCTGGTGGCGCGGGGCACCCAACCCGTAGCTGGCCGGACGCTCAACGCCGCCGCCGCTCCGAAAGCCACCGCCAACACCGGCCCCTCGCTGGCGGAATTGCTGCGGACGCTGGGCGCGCAGTAGTAGGGTGCGGGTGGTGTGAGTGCCCACAAAGACGCCGCGTACCATCCGTTAGGGAAGCGGGGGGGGGGGGGGGGGCGGCCGGGGCCGGCGGGCGGGGGGGGGGGGGGGGGGGGCGGGGGGGCGGGGG
>JANPLI010000087.1:0-8268 GCA_031426455.1 Hymenobacteraceae bacterium
ACTTTAATATTAAGTCAGC
This sequence comes from Hymenobacteraceae bacterium, assembly GCA_031426455.1. GTDB lineage: Bacteria > Bacteroidota > Bacteroidia > Cytophagales > Hymenobacteraceae > JANNMJ01. The sequence goes on from JANPLI010000087.1 coordinate 20, forward strand.
AGGGACCGAATCATCTGCGAGAATCAGAGTCTCGTCCAAACAAATTTTATGGGCGGACATCATTTTTGCAATGGAGAAGAAACACAAGCAACGGCTGTTAGAAAACTTTCCCGACGAGACAAAAAACAAACGATTTGTGATTCTTGACATTGAAGACGACTACCAGTACATGGACGAAGAACTTGTCGAAATGATCAAGCTTTTCGTCGAACCTTATATTTAATAAGTTAAGCACACTACTCAAGCCTGGCCCTTTGACATAAGCGGCATTGTCCTTCAGCTTGACACCGTGCAACTACCCACTCTGGCAAGCATCGGTTGACGGAAGGTCAGGTTCCCATCCTGCTCGTTTACCGTCTCCAACCACCTACCGAAAGATATTGAACCGCACCACCCACCGCTCCTCCCCTTTCGCGACGCCCGGCCGTCATAAGCAACTTTACTGCGTAATCCGACCCGAATTAGCCGGGTTTGCGCAGACTGGCTGCGTGCTATTGGCGGGTTGCTGCTACTGAGGCTACATTTGAGTTGCGGCGACCGGGATGTTGTGCACCGTTTTAAGACAACACAAAATGAAATTTATTAATTTAATAATAATATTTATTACAACAGTTTTATTTGCCTGCGAGCCACCTGTGACCTTTAGCGAACCGCAGCCGACGGGTATTGACAACTTATCAAAATTTCCAACGCGTTTACAGGGACGGTATTTGAACCCTAAAGACAACTCAGCACTACTGGTTAGCAAAGACTTAATAAAAAGAATTTATGATCACTATTACAAAGTTCACATCAGTCAACTCGACAGCACCGAGCAACTTTCTGGCGACACTATTTTAAACGTAAAAACAAAAGAAAAAATCCTAATTAAGCGAGACGGAGACAGCCTGATAATGCACGTTCATTACATTGACACACTGTTTCAAATGGATTATGACAACGTTGTTAGAAAATTTAAAAGTTATTATTTTATAAACAAGCGTTATGATAAAACGAGTTGGGAAGTAAAAAAAATTCAACTAATACAAGGTCGACTTATATTGAGCACAATCTCAACTAAAACTGATGTTGAAAATTTAAAACAACTAACCGAGTCTCCTACAGACACAGTTTCACCTTATAAATTCTCAACGACTAAAAAGCACTTCAAAAAATTCATAAAAAATAGCGGATTTAGCGACAGCGAAACTTTTGTTCGCCAAAAATAATAAATTTTTTATAAAAACTACAAAATTTTTATTTTTTTATAGTAAACTAGTATTAAAAAGGCCACCCATCTTAAATCTGCAAAACGTGAGCCTCTACGACCGCCTACCGAAAGATATTAAACCGCCCCACCCACCGTCCCTCGTGGAGCAGCGAGCGCCAGTCGATGAAGAGCAGGGCGCCAAAGAGCAGCAGGCTGCCGGTCAGGCCGGTGATGGATGATAGCTTTTATCAGCACCCCTCCCCTTGCGCGATGCCCGGTCATTAAAGGCAGCACGTCCCGAATTAGCCGGGTTTGCGCGGCTCCGTTGCGGGCTATTGATCGGTTGCCGCCACTCGGGCTACATTTGAGTTACGGTAACCGGGCTATTACAGGCAAGGTTAGACGACCGCTCAACACCGCTCAACACCGCTCAACTTGACAGTTTGCAAAGCCATTAGTGAACTGTACTTTCCAAATTTCTATCAAACCTTAACGAAACTTGCAACGATAGAGGCTCGTCAACCCTCTGAAAAACTCAGTTTTTTTATTTTTTTACAATTAAAGCAAACCAAAAAATTTTATGCTTAAAATAAAAAACAAATTAATAAAATTTTTATCAAAAAACCCAAAATTTTTATTCCTAATTGACGGTTCTGGCGCTATGCTTTCTGCGTCTTTTTTGTTTGTAATAGCACGACATTTTGACAAGGAATTTGGGATTAGTGAAAAAACATTGATCTACCTCTCGGCAATACCATCGATTTTTTTCGTCTACTCAATCACCTGTTTTTTAACTTTAAAAAACAACTGGCCACCTTTTATAAAATTAGTTATTTTTTTTAACTTGATTTACTGTTTTTTAACAGCATTACTACTGAGCGCCTACTTTCCGGTGGCTACACCTACAGCAAAATGCTATTTTATTTTAGAAACAATGGTCGTTCTTTTTGTTGTTTATCTTGAATTTAAAACCCTATTAAAAATTAATACAAACTTAAACACCATCAGATCGACAATGCTTCGACGTTAGCCCATCTAACCACCTACCGGAAAATATTAAAACGCACCACCCAACAACTCTGGTGGAGCAGTGATTACCAGTCGATAGAGAATCGGGCACTGAAGAGCCGCCAGCTGTCGGTCAGACCGGTGATGGCCGGCGACTCTCATCAGCGCCCTCACCACCGAAGAATTAAGGCCTCTCTCAGCATCCCTCCCCTTTCGCGACGCCCAACCGTCATAAGCAGTACTACTGCGTAACCCGTCCCAAATTAACCGGGTTTGCGCAGACCGGATGCGTACTATTGGCCGGTTGCTGCTACTGAGGCTACATTTGAGTTACGGCGACCAGAATATTAGCGGTCATTAGTAAAAGTTGACGCAACAGGTTTTTGAAAAAACCACTTCAAATTTTTTTAAAAAATATGACACAAAAAGACCAAATAACAGAATGCGAACACGAGCTTTTGGAAGCTATAAAAGCAGAAGACACAAATAATCTTGATGACCTGATTCATAATGAATTAATCTTTAACATCCCGACTGGGCAAACAATCACAAAGGAAGAAGATATTAACAATTATTGCTCAGGCATTCTGAAAGTTTTCGAAATATTGCCAACTGACCAAGTGATTAAATCGATTGACGACATTGCTACCGTGGCGGTAACCGTCCTTCTCAAGGCAAAATATGCAGACCAAAATATTAATTGTAAATTTAGGTATTTACGAGTGTGGAAACGGGTAGAGAACTCGTGGAAAGTAATTGCAGGCAGCGGATTTCAAATTCAATAACGGGCTTTGCATCCAGCCAGCTAGTGTACAAACTTGTAAGGCTGCGCTTCTATCCAAGCTCAGTGCTTATGGACTGTTATGTACTCCGAAACCCGCCAACGCAAAGCCCGAAACCGTTAACTCCTTCAACCGTCTACCGGAAAATATTGAACCGCACCACCCACCGCCCCTGGTGGAGCAGCGAGCGCCAGTCGATAAAGAGCAGGGCCCCGAAGAGCAGCAGGCTGCCAGTCAGGCCGGTGATGGATTGCCAAGAAAACAGGCCCGCCCGGATGCTGCTGATATTTTCGGCGGCGTGTTTCCCCATCGTCAGAGCGATGGAGTCACTGGTTAGCTTGCCCAGGAAGAACGCCGGAATAAGGTAGAGGGGCTTGAGCTTCGCCATTCCGCCCGCCACGAAGAGCGGCGTAGTGGGCAATGGCAGCAGCGAGTAGGTAAAAATGGCCACTTGGCTCTGCCAGCCTTTTGCCTTGAGTTTTTTGCCCAAAAAATGCAGGTCGGCGTTCTTGGTCGGTTTGAAATAGCGGTCGGAGAAGTAGGGAATGTAGCGGGAGAGGATATACCGCCCCAGCACCGAACCAGCCACGCCGATCAGCAGGACCGCCCGCAGGTCCAGCCCATAGCGCACTTGCAGGAAGATCATAATAGTGAAAGCCGGCAGAAACGGGAACGGCACGATGTCGAATAGCAGCGCACCGAGGAAAACGAACAGGTAGTGGTGGGGCATTAGAGCGAAATGAAGGGCATCAAGGGCTACTACGCGGCTCGCCCCTGGCCGACCTGACGAAGGTCAGGCGTGCACCTGATACACGTCATAGGTATAGCCTGAACAGCCGGGTAATTTTACTCTTAGCTTAGCTCACCCCTCCCGTGGCCGCCGATGCTCCTTACGCCGATGCTTCTTACGCCGCCGCCGCCCGTTGCTTTACCCGTCGCTTTGCCCGTCGATACGGCAGTGCTGCTGGTGCTGCTACCTATATTGGCCCCGGATACGCCCCGGCAGAAGCAGGCCGATACGCTCGCCGGGCTGCGCACGCTGCAAAACCAGTTGGGAACTGCCATCCGGGTACTGGTCATCGACGAGGCCAGCCACGCCATCGTGGTGCGCAGCTTTCAGCCAACCGACCTGCCCGCCTTCGTGCTGGTGCAGCAGGGGGTGGAAATCTGGCGGCAACCGGGCTTACCCGAAGGCGAAACAATCGGGCCGCTGCTGTTGCGGAAGCTGCGGGACGCCGCTGACGCCCGCCAGGCGACCAGCCCCGGCAACGACCTGTGATGAATGACCCGTTTGGCGAGGCACGGCCCGAAACTGCGCTAAAAGTCCACGGGTGGCCGTTCGGGGGCCGATGTGGTGCCTACGGCTTCGGAACGGGGGATCTCGACGGTGAACGTGGTGCCTTGCCCTTCGGTACTGGCCACTGAAATCGTCCCGCGGTGCCACTCGACGATGGTTTTGCAGAGCGCCAGGCCGAGGCCGGTGGTGGCTTCACCGCGCAGGCCGGGGCGGCGGGCTTTGGTGAACCGCTCGAAAAGAAAGGGCTGTAGGGCGGCGGGAATACCAACGCCATCGTCGATGACGTGGATGCGGACGCTACGGGGGCCGGGTTCGATATGAACGCGGACGTGCCCATCGTCGGGGGTGAATTTGAGCGCGTTGCTGACGAGGTTGATCAGCACCTGCGTGAACTTGTTGACGTCGAGGTTGGCGTAGAGGGTTTCAGCAGGCAACGTATAGGCGAAAGACTGGCCCAGCAGTTCCCGCCCGCGGCGAAGCTGTTCGAGCGGAACGCGCAGGATTTCGCCGACATTGACGCGGCTGCTGTTGAGGTCGCTGTTGGCGGAGGTGAGGAACTCCAGGTTGATCAGGTCGCGGATCATCCGGACGCTGTTGCGGCTGGTGGTTTCCAGCACGTTCAGCATTTCGGGCACGCGGCTGTCGGGCGGCGATACGACTTCCTCGCGCAGAAATTCCGCAATCTGCTCCATCAGGATAAAGGCGCCGCTCAGGTCGTGGGACAGGATTTCGAGCGTCGCGTTTTTGCGGCTGTTGAAGAGGTCGGCGTTTTCCTGGTAGTGTTTCAGCACCGTGATATTGCGCAGGCTGCCACCGAGCAGGATGCGGCCATCGGCCATCTGCTGGTACGACGGCGTCAGGCAGAGCCATTGCTGGGGCTGGCCAACGGGCTGGAAGCGGACTTCTACCTCATTCGTCATCTCGCCCTTGCTCCAACTCTGCCAGTACCGGCTCAGGTAGTCGCGGTCGTCGGGGTGAAGCAGGGCGAGCAGGGCGGGCAGTTCGGCGTTGACTTCGGCCGGGGTGCCTTCCAGCATCTGCTCATAAGCATCGTTGACGAACACGATGCGCTGATTCGCAGGGTCGTACACGAACTGGACGTGGGCACTGGCTTCGGCCTGGGCCAGAAAAAAAGCAGGAAAATTCGACGTTGCCATAAAATCAACACATAACAAATAAATTTCTACCGAGCGACGACTACAAGTCAGGTTCCACACTTGCCCCACGACTGGCCGCACGGGGGTTTCCGCAGGCACGATGGTGAAGCAGGTATTGCGCCCGCCAGTACAGCGGGGGAAAGAAAAAGTGCATACGGAAACCAGCAGGCTAATGGGTAAAAAATCCTACTTTTTAGGTGATTTATGTCAGTTTTTTCGCTGGCATCCCGGCGCATCACCCCGCGCCTTCGGGTAACGGCGGCGCATTACCTCTCCGCGTCCGCGCTATACTTGCGGTATGGAAGAAGTAGGCCGGCAGCTCGCTGACTTGTTGAGGCGGGCGTCGCGCACACCGGGCACGTAGTAGTAGCCGTAGCCGGCTTCGATTTTCATTCCCGGGCGCCGGGTATAGATCACCGCGTGAAGCCAGCAGGAGCTGGCCCGACGATGCGATGCGGGGCGCGTCAGAAGGTCCGCCCCGCGCCCAGTTTCATCACTGGGTAGAACCGGAGTAGATCAGCGTTTAGGGCCGGGCCCAGGCCGGCGCGGGCGTCGATGGCCCAGTGGCGACCGAAGGCCCACGCGTAGCGCCCGCCGGCATAGGGCAGCCAGGTCGTGCGATTATCGGCCCGGAGTAGCGGGTGGCGCACCCACGCCACGCCCGCGAACCCATAGCCCCCCTGCATCACTGCCCGGCGATACCATTTCAGGTTCAGGCCGTGGGTATGGCCGAAGTTTGTTTCGCCTTGCAGCGTCAGCGGCCCCAGGACGTTTACCTCCACCGTGAGCAGGGGCGTGAACGGCACCAGCAGGCAACTCAGGCGTACGCTTACGGCAGGCGGCAGCGAGTCAGCGAGTTGTCCCCGGCCGGGGTGAGCCGCCAATACGCCCGCTACCAACAGCATCCCGGCCGTTCTCATCGCTCGGCCTGCGCCCGGATGGCTTCCAGAACGCTGGGCAGCAGCGCCCGGTATTTTTTGCCCAATAACCGCCCAAACAGCGGCTTACTCAGGCCCGTAAACCAGACTTCGTGCGTAAACCGCGTGGGGTCTTCGGTCGGCTCCAGGGTTCGCTTCACGTATAAAGCGCCGAGGGGCAGCCGCGTCCGAAAGGTGTAGGAACGGCCTGGTTCTACCGCCATCAGCTCGAACGTCGAAGTCGGCCCGTTATCCGGCACCAAGCGCCCGCGGGTACCGGCCGCGAAAGGCCCGGCCAGCACGGCGCTCTTTAGGCCCGTATCCCAGGTGTGCCAATTGGCGACGTCGGACCAGATCGCCCAGATGGCAGCGGCTGGCGCCGTGGTGGTCAGGGTGTAACTGAAATGGGTATTGGAGGCGCCCGTAGGGGCCGGCGGACCGGTCAGGGTCAACAAAAGCAGCAGGAACATAAGGCAGTAATGAATGAGGGCACAAAGCTCAGCGGCGCCCTCACCCCTCCTACTGCACCTAGGTTAACTTCCGTCGGATCCGACTCAGCGATTGCGGCGCGATACCCAGGTACGACGCCAGATGCCGCAGCGGCACCCGCCGCACCAGCTGCGGCCGGTCGCGCAGCAGGGCGCGATAGCGGCGCTCCGCCGTTTCTGTTTGCAATTCTTCCAGAATGGCCTCCGTGTATTGCTGCACCTGCTGGGTGAGGCGTCGCACAAAATCGGCCCAGGCGGGCACCGTCAGCAGCGCATACGCATCCGTAACTGAAAGCTGCCAGACGATACTCGTTTCGAGCGCCTCGATGGTTTCGGTAGCGGGCAGCTGACTGGTAAAGCTGCGCTGCGACGTAAACATATAAGGCGCCTCCGTGAAAAACTTCGTCACCTCGACGCCTTCTTTCCAGACGAAGAAGCGCAGCAGCCCGCGCTCCAAAAAATAGAGGTGCCGGCAGACGCGCCCGGCTTCGACCAGGCAGTCGCCCGCCGGTACGGTACGCACGTCCAGGCAGGCCGCTACCCGTTCCCAATCGGCCTCGCTGATGGCCGTGTACAAATTGATGAAGGCGCGAAAGGGATGCATCGCATCAGGGGTTAGAAGACAAATTTTGCCGATTCCCTTCAAACGAGCAGCCGCCAGGCACCTGCAATCAGCCATCCGCGGGCCGCCGGAACACCAGACGACCCATTTTCTCCGGGCACCCGCAGGGCTCGCGCCCGTCAGCCCCGCCTCCATTTCAGAAAGCCGAAAAAAAGTCCGCGCCTTTGTCCGGTTTCTCCCACCTTGCACGTCATTGGGCCGAAGCTCGCTGGTAAGGTGCCGGCAGCGCGTTTATTTTCCCCAACCCTTTCCGTTTACCCCCATGGACAAGTTCATGCTCATTTTCCACGGCGATGATGAAATCTTCCGCCAAATGTCGCCCGAGGCGATGCAGGCCGATATTCAGAAGTGGAACCAGTGGATCGGTGGCATCGCCGGTCAGGGCCGCCTCACCGGCGGCGACGCCCTGCTGCCCACCGGCCGCACCCTGCGCGGCACCGGCCGCGTCGTCAGCGACGGCCCCTACACCGAAGGCAAGGAGATCGTCAGCGGCTACCTGATCGTGAGCGCCAACAGCCTCGACGAAGCCGTCGAGCTGGCCCAGGGCTGCCCGATCTGCGATACCGGCGGCACCGTCGAAGTTCGCCCGGTTCAGGTCTTAGCGTAAGCGCGCCGGCCCAGCGGCGCGGTCGGCCCCTGCAGCCGACCGCGCCCCGGCGCCGCCCTTCCTTTCCGATGCCCCAGGTCCCCGAGCAGCTCGTCGAGCACTTCTTTCGCCACGAAGCCGGCCGCCTTACGGCCTGGCTCACCCGCGTGCTGGGGGCCGAACACCTCGACCAGGCCGAAGAC
>JANPLI010000088.1:0-11008 GCA_031426455.1 Hymenobacteraceae bacterium
GAGTTGCCGGGCCGCGTCGCGCACTTTATCGGCGGAGCCGGGAACGCCGCAATCCACCAGCACCCAGGCCAGGGATTCGTCGTCGGCCCGGATGAAGTAGAGGTTCACGAACGTGTCGCGCAGCCCCCAGACGTGGGGCGCCACCACGAATAGATCGGGGGTAGTGAAGCGGGTGAGCGCCCCCGGGGCGTCGGGGGCCGCGGGCGAAGTATAGCCGGAAGAATCAAGCATCAGGGAAAGGGCGCGGGGGTGAAGGCCGCAGCCGAAAGGGTACGGGCGGGCTGCGGCCGGGGTTGGCGGCGGGCGGGGCCGCTAAACAATTCATTGAACCGGGGCTTGATGCCCGAAGGCCCACTTCAGTGCCTTTTCTGTCACCAACCAATCAGCCCCGCTGTGTCCAAAATCATTTCTCCCTCGGTTGAATACGCCACGCTGCTGGCGCAGGTCAAGCAGCTAACGCCGGAAATCTTTACGCCGGAAGGCGACTTCCTGAACCTGCTGGAAGGCCGCTGGCAGGAGCCGGGCCGGCCCCGCGCGTTTCGCTCGCCCATCGATGGCACCCTGCTGGGCCACCTGCCGATGCTGAGCCACGACGCGGCCATCCGCGCCGTGGTCGCCGCCAAAGGCGAAGCCGCCGCTTGGGCCGCCACCCCTCCCGACGAGCGCCGCGCCACGGTACAGGCCGCCCTCGACCTGCTGCGGCCCCACGTAGAACTCATCGGCAAGCTGCTGATGTGGGAAATCGGCAAGACCTACAAAATGGGGTTCACCGACATCGACCGGGCCGTGGAAGGCGTGCAGTGGTACGTGGACAACATCGACGCGATGCTGGGCCGACGCACGCCCGTGGGCCTGGTATCCAATATCGCCTCCTGGAACTACCCGATGTCGGTGCTGCTCCACGCCGTGCTGGTGCAGGCCCTGTGCGGCAACGCCGTCATCGCCAAGACACCCACCGACGGCGGGTTCATCTCCCTGAGCTTTGCGTTTGCGCTGGTGCGCCGGGTGGGCCTGCCCGTGACGCTGGTGAGCGGCGCCGGCGGCGAACTGAGCGCCGCCCTGGTGAAGCACCCGGCCGTGGATTGCCTCAGCTTCGTGGGGGGCCGCCCAAACGCGCGCGACATTGCCGACGCCCTCGCCACCACCCACAAGCGGTATATGCTGGAAATGGAGGGCGTCAACGCGTACGGCATCTGGGATTACAGCGACTGGTCCACGCTCGCCGACCAGCTCAAAAAGGGCTACGACTACGGCAAGCAGCGCTGCACGGCCTACGTGCGCTTCGTGGTGGAACGCCGGCTGTTTCCGCAATTTCTGGAAACGTACACCGAAGCCGTGCGCAACCTGCGGGTGGGCAACCCCACGCTGGTCGATCACGCCGCGGCCCCCCTGCCCGACCTCGCCTTCGGGCCAGTCATCAACGCGGCGCAGGCCACCGACCTCGACCGTCTCTACGCCGACGCCCTCAAAACCGGTGCTACCCCCATTTACGAGGGCAAGTTCGACGACCGACTTTTCCTGCCCGGCCAGGACCGTTCGGCTTACACGATGCCCCGCGCGCTGGTCAATCTGCCCCGGCAAAGCGAGCTGTACTTCAAGGAACCGTTCGGCCCCATCGACAGCATCGTGCTGGTGGACCGGGTAGAGGAGCTGATCGGCGAAATGAACATCTCGAACGGCGCGCTGGTGGCCGCCATCGCCTCCGACAACCACGACCTGGCCCGCCGCACGGCCCGCGAAATCCGCTCCTTCAAAGTGGGCATCAACCGGCTGCGCTCGCGCGGCGACCGCGAGGAAGTATTCGGCGGACTGGGCGAATCCTGGAAAGGGGCCTTCGTCGGCGGCAAACTGCTGGTCGAAGCCGTGACCCACGGCGATACGCCCGTACTCGGTAACTACCCCGAAGCCACGCTGCTGCCGGAAAACGCGTAGCCTCCGGGGGCGCCGCCGACTTTAACGCGGGCCACCACCCGGCCCCAGGGGCTGGTAGTAGCGTAAGCCCGCTATTTCACCCCTACTCCACAAAAGTCCCTGACCCTTACCGGTCGGGGGCTTTTTTTTTAGCGGCGGGTGTAGCCTCGGCGGCCGGGTGGGTGTCTTCACGGTACCTTCCCCGTTCACCGCCCGCTTTCCTGCCGCCCCTTGCTGCCGCTCCCGCCCTCTTCCGCTGCTGATGCCGGACTGGCCGCGCTGCTGGTGCGCGCCCGCCGCCGCGAACCGGCGGCCCAGCAGGCCCTCTACGAACGGTTTGCCGGGCCGATGCTGGGCCTGGCGCTGCGCTACGCTCCCACCCCAGCCGACGCCGAGGACGCCGTGCAGGACGCCTTCGTGCAGGTATTCGGGCGCCTCGACGAGCAGCTCGTGCCCGGTGCCTTCGCCGGCTGGGTGCGGCGGATCGTGATCCGGACGGCCCTCAACGCCGGGCGCCGCCACCGGGTACGGCGGGTTGATTTTGACCTCGACGACGCCCAGCACGTGCCCGCGCCGGAAGCGTCGGCCATCGAAAAACTCACCTTCGACGAAGTGCAACGGCTGATCGACCACCTGCCCGACGGCTGCCGGCTGGTGCTGCTGCTCTTCACCATCGAAGGCTACGCCCACGCCGAAATCGCGGAGACGCTCGGCATCACCGAAACGAACTCGAAAGTGCTGCTGACCCGCGCCCGCCAGCGCCTGACCAACCTGGTACAGACCGCCAGCCGCGAACGAACGGCGGCGCGCCCGTCCCCGACCACGGCCGGGGCGCCCGCGCCGCCGGGCCCGGCCCCGACCGCGCCCGCCGCACCCTTCCACCCCCTCACGACCCTACTCTTTCAATAATGAATACGCCCGATCTGCACCCCGAAAACGACCATGACCCTTTCGCCTACGATGCGCGCCTGCGCGCCCACTTCGACGAAGCGGCCCAAACCCCACCCCCGCCGCCCGCCGGAGGCTGGGCGCAAGTGCAGGCGCGGCTGCAACCGGCCCCCGCGCCGCAGCCAGCATCCCGCCGCGCTCCGCTACTGGCCACGGGCGTCAGTTGCTTCGTGCTGGGGCTGCTGCTGATGTGGCTGCAGCAACCGGTAGCCGTGCCCGCAGGGCCAGCCTCGACCGCTCCGGCGTCGGCCAGTCTGGATACCTCCCGGAGCCGCTCCGGCACCGTGTCGGCAAGTTTGGATGCCTCCCGGAATCACTCCGGCACGGTGTCGGCAAGTCTGGATACCTTCCGGAACCACTCCGGCACCGTGTCAGCAAGTTTGGATCGCTCCCGGAACCGCTCCGGCGCCGTATCGGCTCTTTTGCAGCACGCGCCAGGCCGGTCCATCGCGTTGGCGCAAATCAGCGGGCCGGTATCCGGCTTGGGCGCACCCACTGTACCCACCGTGCTGACGTCGCTGGTGCTGACCGAAACCACCTACGCCGCCGTGCCGCCGGATTCAGCCCGGCCCTTCCGCGAACGGCGCCGCGCCGCCCTGCTGGCCCAGCGCGCCGAACTGGCCCGCCTGCGCTACCGCACCGACTCGCTGCTGCTCGGCCTGGGCGAAGGTCCGGCAATGGCGTCGGTGGAAGCGGCCACCGACACCACCTCACCACCCCACCACCTCACTACCTCCAACCGCTGGTCCGTCGCCCTGACCTTCGCCCCGGAGCGTAACTTCTTCGGCCTGAGCAGCCCGGTTTCCGACACCCTGTCGGCCCTACGCCGCACCCACGAAACCGGCCGCGCCGGCTACAATGCCGCTTTGCTGGCCGAATACCGCGTCAACCACCGCCTGAGCGTGGGCGCGGGGATTGGAATGTCAACTTACGGCGGCGAATTGCGCCTGACCGATCACCGCACCACCATCACGACGAAGGTCGATACCATCCGATCGACGGCGACGGCGACGAGCACGGTCACCACCCGGGCGTGGGCCATTCGGCAAGTTGCAGACTCCATCCTCTCGCCAATCCTCAATATAAATAGCCAGGTCATCGGCTACCGATACCTGCCGACGACGCGCCTCGATACCGTCTGGACGAACCTCGTCAATACGAGAATTACGACGAGCAACTCCACCACTTACACGCCGACCATCACCACCCGGCAGGAACTCCGCGCCCGCGTGTTGCGCCCCAATTACCGCTTCCTGACGGTGCCCGTGGTGCTGCGCTACCGGTTGGGCCGCGCCACCGACTGGACGTCCTCGCCGACGGCGCCGCGCTGGTGGGCCGATGTGGCGGTGGGGGCGCAGGTGCAGTTTTTCCTGGGCGGTACCCAGCTTACCACCCGCGACGGCCTGACGTACCAAACCGAGCGCATCGGGCCGCGCGGCGGGCCATTCCGCCCCGTCAACGTGGCGCTCACGGGGGCGGTGGCCTTCAACTACGCCCTCACGCCGCGCCTGAGCGCGAGCCTTGCGCCCACGGTGCGCTACCAGCCCGAATCGGTTTATAAAGCAAGTACCAATCTCACCCAACGGCCCACGGCCACGGGCGTGCAGATGGGGTTGAAGTTGGCTTTCTGAGTGCCTGTGGTGCGGACGTTCGTCCGCCGTTTGAACGTGGCAAAACGACGGACGAAAGTCCGCACCACCCCCCCGCTTTGCGCTTTGACTTCCGTGGCCGGCCGGCGCGGACAACGAGCAGCCGAGCGTCTTTTCTTCCACCGTTTTTCACTTCCCCAAGATGTTTTCTCTTCGGACAAGTCTCCAAATCGGTCTTCGGACCTTCGGTGCCCTGCTGCTCTTGCTACTGGCGGGCGCCCTCTCACCGGCCACGGCGCAGTACTGCGCCACCGTCCAGCCCCTCAAGTACACCAGCACGACGGTCTCCATCCGCACCGCCACCGACCCGGCGGGCAATACGTACTGCGCGGGCAGTTTCCAGGGCACCCTCGAAGTGGGGAACGTGCGGATCACCCCCGCGCCGAATGATCTATCCGTGAATCTCTACGTCGCCAAGTTCGACCCCCAAGGCCAGTTGGTGTGGCTCAAACACGGCGGCGGCCCCAGCAACGAGGTTCCCAACGCCATCGCGCTCGACGGCATCGGTAGCGTGTACGTGTCGGGGGTCAATGGCGTGAATTTTCAGTTCGGCACCGTTACCGTCGCCGACGAGGGCACGCACCTTCTGAAGCTCGACGCCGCGACGGGTGATGCGCTTTGGGCGCGGTCGTTGGGCACCATCATGCCCCTTACCGGGGGAGGGTTTCGCGGCATCTACATCAACACGATCGTGGCCAACGGCACCTCGTTGTACCTGGCCGGCCACGCCGACCTGAACACCTCCATCGATGGCATACCGCTGCAAGTAAGCACCTTGAGTTCAACGGGTCTGGCGCTGCGGTGCACCCCGGCGGGGGCCGTGACGGGCGTCTGGCAGTCGGTACCGCAAGTTGATTCGGCTTTCACGTCCATCCTACACATGCAGCTCGACTCGAACGGCGACGTCGTCCTCTTCGGCGGGTACCAGCGCACGGTGCAGTTCGGGACGGCGGCGGGGTCGCCGGTGAAGACCGCCCGGGTGATTTCGCCGTTAAGCCGCGCCGAAGGCTTCGTGGCGCGCATCGGCCTCTCGGCCACGGGCGGCACCACGTTGTCGGTGCTGAACCGGCTGCCGTGGGTGACGGCTGCGGCGCTCGATCCGGCGAGTGGCACGAGCTACATCACGGGGTACACCCCGCGCGATTCGGTCGGCACGATGGCCATAGCGGACTCGGGGCTGTACGTCGCCGCCCTCACGCGGCAAGGCGTCGTGCGTTGGGCCACCAGCCACCCCACGCAGGCCATTATCCCCACGGGGCTGGCCTTCGACCAGGCCGGGCGGGTGTACACCAACGGCACGTTCTACAGCCCGGTGATGCAGCTTGGCCCCTATACCCTGGGCGGGCAAGGCGTGATACGGGGTCCGTTCTCCTTCTTTGCGTGCCACGACGCCACGGGTGCGCTGCAATGGGCGCGCGGCGCCGACAACCGGGCCGACAACAACGAGCTTTTTTGGGGAGCCTCCATCGACGCTGCCGGGCGACTCTACGCCGCTGGCATAAGCCTGAACCCCGCCTCAAACGCCCCGCTGACCCGCTACGATGGGCTACCAGTACCCCACCGCACCCCCTTCCTGCTGCGCCTCGACCCGGCGGCCGAAGTCAGCGGCACCGTCTATCTCGACCAAAACGCCAACGGCCAGCGCGACCCCGGCGAAGGCGCCTTCCCGCGCCCCGTGGTGGTGCAGGAACTGACGAACCCGACGGCGCCGCTCACCTACACGTCCGACGCCGATGGGCTGTACCACGCCCTGCTCCTGCCGGGGCCGTATGACTTGCAGGCCGTGCCACCGACGTACTACACCGTCAGCCAACCGCAGACCAACCGCCACCAGGGCACCCTGACGGCCATCGGCCAAATCCAGAGCGGGCGCGATTTCGGCGTCGCGCCCATTGCCAACCGCCCCGATGTGCGCGTTACGCTGACGCCCTACACCCGCGCCCGCCGGGGCTTTGCGAACCGCTACCTGGCGCGGGTCGAAAACCTCGGCACTACCACCATCGGCAGCGGGCGCGTATCGGTCGAGCTTGATGCCGCCGTTTCGTTCATCGGGGGCATCCCATCGCCGGCCTCGCAGAGCGGCCAAGTGGTGTCGTGGAACTTCACGAACCTGGCGCCTTTCGCCACCCGCGACTACCTCGTAGCCGTGGACGTGCCGCTCAACCTTGCCCTCGGCGATCAGATCCGCTCAACGGCCACCGTCGGCGGCGTAGCCAACGACCTCGACCTGACGAACAACGTCGATTCGGTGCAGCAAATCGTGGTGGGTTCCTGGGACCCGAACGATCTGATGGTGAATTACTCGTCGCTGACGCCCGCGCAGATTGCCGCCGGCACGCTCCTCGACTACACCATCCGGTTTCAGAATATGGGCACCGATACGGCGTTCACCGTCGTGATTCAGGACACGCTGCCGGCGCACCTGCTGCGGATGGGCACGCTGCAACTCGTCAGCTCGTCGCATAATTGCTGGTGGAGCATCGTGGGCAACAACCGCCTCACGGTGCGTTTCGAGCGCATCAACCTGCCTGACCATAACGTGGACGTCACTGGCTCAATGGGCTTCGTCCGGTTCCAGATTGCGCCCCGCTCGACGCTGGTCGCCGGCGAGTTGATTCCGAACACCGCGCACATTTTCTTCGACTTTAACGCGCCGCTTTCGACCAACGAGGTCACCACGCTCGTGCAAACCCCCAACGGCCTGGTGGCCGAACCCGGCGCCGGAGACGCAAGGATGCGTCTCTACCCCAACCCGGCCACCGAAACCGTGACGCTGACGGGGGCCGAAGCGGGCGCCACGGTCACGCTCTTTGATGGCCTGGGCCGCGCCGTGTCCACCTCGCACCTCGCACCTGGCACGTCGCACTTAAACCTGCGCGGCCTCGCGCCCGGCCTGTACGTGGTGGAGGTGGCCGCGCCCGGCCGGGCGCCTAACCGCCAGCGGCTGGTGGTGCGCGGGGCCGAATAACGGCCTGCGTCGGAAAAGAAAACGGGGACGCCCCCGGTTGGCCGCTGGCGCGGCTGACCGGGGGCGTTTGCTGGTGGAAGGTGGGTCCGCCAAACTTTTTCGTGGGCCGCACACAGCCTTTTACGGGGGCGCCTTGTCATAGGGATGCCAGCAACAGCGAGCTTCACGCCGCCCAGGTTACTTCGGCCTCGCTTTCTTTCCCTTCCCGATGTCGGCTGCTTCTCCCACGCCTTCCGCTGCCCCAGGTCTGGCTGAGTTGCTGGCGCGCTGCCGGCGGCAGGAACCGGCCGCGCAGTGGGCGCTCTACCAGCAATTCGCGATGCCGATGCTGGCCGTGGCCCAACGCTACGCCCCGTCGGCGGCCGACGCCGAGGACGTCTTGCAGGACGCCTTCATTCGCATCTTCGAACGGCTGCCGGAGCAGCGCGAGCCGGCCACGTTTCCGGGCTGGGTGCAGCGCATCGTGGTCCGGACGGCCATCAACGCGTGGCACAAGCGGCGCCTGCGGCGCGACGACCTCGACCTCGACGAGGTGCACCACGTGGCCGCGCCCGACGCCTCCGCGATTCAGCAGCTCACGGTGGCCGAAGTCAAGGTGCTGATCGACCAACTGCCGCCCGTCGCGCGGCTGGTGCTGCTGCTCTACACCGTGGATGGCTACGCCCACGCCGAAATCGCCGAGCTGCTCCACATCAGCGAGAGCGGTTCGAAAGCCCACCTGTCGCGCGCCCGCCAGCGCCTGGCTGCCCTGGTTCACGCGGCGGGTCTCGAACGGGTGGCGGCCCCGCCGCCAGCCGACCGGTCCCCGTCGCCCACTCCCTTCCATCCGCTCACGACCCTGCTACTGCAATGAATACCCTGCCCCCTGACACTGATCCATTTGCTTTCGACGACCACGTGCGGGCCGTGTACGACCCCGGCACCGAGCCGCTGTCGCCGGCGGCCCTGCGCGTTTGGCAGCACGTACAGCCGCGCCTGGGGCTACCCGGTGGCCCGCCCCCGCCGCCGATGGGCGCTTCCAGGCTGGTTTTGGCCAGCCTGGGCAGCTTCGTGCTGGGTTTACTGCTGATGTGGCTACAGCAACCGGTAGCCGTGCCCGCGCAACCGGCCTCGCCCGCTCCGGCGTCGGCCAGGCTGGATACCTCCCGGAATCGCTCCGGCACCGTGCCGGCAAGGCTGGATGCCTCCCGGAGCCGCTCCGGCACCGTGCGGGCAAGGCTGGATGCCTTCCGGAGCCGCTCCGGCACCGTGTCGGCTCTTTTGCAGCCCGCGTCAGGCCGATCCATCGCGTTGGCGTCGATCAGCGGGTCCGTATCCGGCTTGGGCGCCCCCACGGTGCCCGCCGTGCTGGCCGGGCTGGTGCTGACCGAAACCACCTTCGCCGCCATCCCCTCGGATTCGGCCCGGCCCTTCCGCGAACGGCGCCGCGCCGCCCTGCTGGCCCAGCGCGCCGAACTGACCCGCCTGCGCTGGCGCACCGATTCGCTGCTGCTGGGCCTGGGCGTGGGGACGACGGAGCCAGGCGTGCCGGTCGCCGACACCACCTCACCACCTCACCTCCTCACCACCTCCTCCCGCTGGTCCGTCGCCCTGGCCTTCGCCCCGGAGCGCAACTTCTTCGGCCTCACGGCGCCCGCTGGTGATTCGCTCTCGGCCCTGCGCCGCACCCACGAACAAGGGCGCGCCGGCTACAACGCCAGCATCCTGGCCGAATACCGGCTGGACCACCGCCTGAGCGTGGGCGCCGGCATCGGCGTCGCATCGGTGGGGGCCGAATTGCGCCTCACCGATGTCCGCACCACTGTCAGCACCCACTTCGACACCGCCCGCACCGCCCGTACCGAAACCGTGCGGACGCGAGCGTATGCCATCAATTCGGTGCGCGACTCGATCCGGGCGCCCATCGTCAATTTCAACAACGAGATCATCGGCTACCAATACCTCCCCACCACGCGCCGCGATACGGTCTGGACGAACCTGGTGAATACCGAAATGGTGTACACCACCACCGTGACGCCCACCGTCACGACGCGCCAGGAGCGTACCGCCCGCGTGCTGCGGCCCAACTACCGCTTCCTGACCGTGCCGCTGCTGGTGCGCTACCGCCTGGGGGGGCGGCGACCTGAAGGTCGCGCTACGGCGGCGGAACGCTGGTGGGCCGATGTGGCGCTGGGCGCCCAAGTCCAGTTCTTCCTCGGCGGCACCCAGGCCACCACTGCCGACGGCCGCACCTACCGCACCGAACGTGTGGGACCGAACGGCGGGCCGTTCCGCCCGATGAACGTGGCGCTCACGGGGGCCGTGGCCTTCAACTACGCCCTCACGCCGCGCCTGAGTGCCAGCGTGGCACCGGCCCTGCGCTACCAGCTTGAGTCGGTGTACAAGACCAGTACGAACCTCACGCAGCGGCCCACGGCCACGGGCGTGCAACTGGGGCTGAAACTGGCTTTTTGATGACGGCTGGCGCGGGGTAATCGCGCGCCCGGCGGGTTCTTTCTCCTTCTCTTTTTTCGCTTTTTCGAGATGCGTTACGCTTCGATGATTTTTACGCTCCTGCTGCTGCTGGCCGTGGGCATAGCGCCCAAAGCCGCCGCCAGGACGGCTCCTTCGGATACGCCCGCACCGCCGTTGCGTAACCGCTGGTCGGTGGCGCTGGCCTTCGCGCCGGAGCGCAGCTTCTTAAGCCTGAAAGCGCCGGCCGATGATTCGCTGCTGTTCCTGCGGCGCGCGCACGAACAGGGGCGCGGCGGCTACAACGCCAACCTGCTGGCCGAATACCGCCTCAACCAACGCCTGAGCGTGGGCGTCGGGGTGGGGGTGGCTTCGGTGGGGGCCGAACTGCGCCTGGCGGAGGTGCGCACGAGCAGCACCACCCGCTTCGATACCGTCCGCACGACCACGACGAGTACGACTCAGATCAATCCCTACTCCATTCGCTCGGTGCGCGATTCGGTTTTGACGCCCATCGTCAATTTCGACAACCAAATCATCGGCTTCAGCTACCTGCCCATCACGCGCCAGGATACGGTCTGGACGACCATCTTCAGCACCGCAACCGTGACCACCGCCACCGTGACGCCCATCGTCACGACGCGCCAGGAGCGCACGGCGCGCCTGCTCAAACCCAACTACCGCTTCCTGACCGTGCCCGTGCTGCTGCGCTACCGCCTCGGCCGCGCCACCGACTGGACTGCCTCGCCCACGGCGCCCCGCTGGTGGGCCGATGTAGCAGTCGGCGCCCAGCTCCAGTTCTTCCTCGGCGGCACCCAGGCCACCACCACCGACGGCCGCACCTACCGCACCGAACGCGTGGGGCCGCGCGGCGGGCCGTTCCGCCCCCTGAACGTGGCCCTCACGGGGGCTTTGGCCCTCAACTACGCCCTCACCGAACGCCTGAGTGCGAGCGTAGCGCCGACGCTGCGCTACCAGCTCGAATCAGTCTATAAAACGAACACCAACCTCAGCCAGAAACCCGTGGCCACGGGTGTGCAACTGGGGCTGAAACTGGCTTTTTGAGCGGTGTAGTGCGGAC
>JANPLI010000089.1:0-50400 GCA_031426455.1 Hymenobacteraceae bacterium
CCGGTGGGGTGGGGCAAGTTTGCGCCACCGCTGGGTTGTGGCTAAACCCCCACAGCGCCGCCATAACCAGCAACGTTCTTCGGGGTAGAATCCAATTGAATCGGGGGGGGGGACTATTTATAGTCCCGCCGCTCCTTGTGCAAGCGTTGCCCATTTGGCCTGAAAAAAAGTGATGAGAGAAAAACCGCTTACTGAAGCGAAAGCGGAAGCAAGATAGGCGGGAAAATGCTTGTTGCAAGCATTTTATTGAAAACTTAACATTCCTAAGCGCCCCGCCATCGCCGCGCTACAACCGGATACTGTAGCTGAATGCCAGCCCTACGCCAACCGCCCCAGCAGCCGCGCGGCCCAGGCCAGGGCCACGGCCAGCAGCAGCAGGCCGATGATGATGCGCTCCACGGCGTTGCCGCGCGGCGAGCCGGTGCGCAGCAGGGGCAGTCCCAACGGTTGGCTCCAGAGCGGCGCCAGCCACTTGACGCGCGCTTTCGTGAGTGAATCGGCCACCAGGTGCGAGAGGTAGCCCAGGGTGCCGAGCCAGAAAATGCCGGGGTCGTGCAGGGTCCGGGCGGCGCCCTGGCAGATCCAAGCCCAGAGTGCTGCCGCCCAGAGGGTGTGCGTCAGGGTGCGGTGGCCCAGAAACGGACTGCCCGCCACGAAGACGCCCAGCACCGCCAGCCAACTCCATTGTACCCAAAGGGCGGCGCCCAGCAGCAGCACGCCGGTGAACGCCAGCATCACCCGGCGGCCGGTTTTCTCGGAGGAAAAGGCGGCGCCCGCTACGCCCAGCGCCAGGGCGCCGAGGGCGGCCTGCTGCCGGGCCAGCAGGGTCAGGTCGAGGCGGTACCAGGCCCAGGCGCCCACCAGCGCGCCGAGCAGCAGCAGGCCAAAGCGGAAATAGCGGGGGTCGAAGGACAGGTCGCGGCCGAGGCGGGAATTCGGCTCGTCCAGGTCGGGAGCCAGCGCCGCTACGCCCGCCACGACGACGCCCGTGAGCGAGTAGCCGGTCAGGTCGGGGCGCAGGGCGACGGCCCCGGCGGCGGCCAGCAGGCCAATAGTCAGATGAGTACGGCCGCGCATCAGCAGGATTTTCAGCAGAACCGGCGGCGAAAAGCGGGTAGGGGCCGCGCCAACGGGCCGCGAAGTTGGCCCGGCCGGGGTGTTCAGCCGGTGCCCGCGCCCCTGGGCGGCAGGTGCAGGCGTAAACCCGGCGGCTACAGGTGGGTTATACGGCGTGGGCCAACGCGCTTCGTGAAGCCGGGCCTGGGTGTACTTTAGCGGGGCTGGTACCCGTTTCCGGTTCCTGATCACTTCCTCTTTCTCCCGATGCGTACTTATACTTTGCCCCTGGCCTGTGCCGTGCTGACGCTGGCCGGTGCCCTGACCGCCGCCGCTCAGGGGCCGCAACCGCTGCGCCTGACCCTAACGCCTTTTGCCACGGGCCTGTCCCTGCCCGTGGACCTGACGGCGGCGCCCGCTGACCCCACGCACCTCTACGTCGTCGAGAAAGCCGGGCGTATCCGGCGCTTCGATACCAGCGGAGTGGCGGCGGCAACGCCGTTTCTGGATATCCGGGCGCGCGTCGGCTCCACTGCCGGCGAGCAAGGTTTGCTGGGCCTGGCCTTCGCGCCGGACTACGCCACGACGGGCCATTTTTTCGTCAATTACACGAATTTGACCGGCGACACCCGCATCAGCCGGTTTACGCGCGGCGCCACCGCCGATGCGGCCGACCCGGCGTCGGAACTGGTGATTTACAGCGCCGCCCAGCCCTTCTCCAACCATAACGGCGGCTGCGTGAAATTCGGCCCCGACGGCTATCTCTACTGCGCCCTGGGCGACGGCGGCTCCGGCGGCGACCCCGGCAACCGCGCCCAGAACCTGGGTTCGCCGCTGGGTAAAATCCTGCGTTTCGATGTACGGGCCGCGACGGCGGCCGTGCCGTTCGTAGTACCGCCATCGAACCCGCTGATTGGCGTGGCGGGCGCACTGCCCGAAATCTGGGCCTGGGGGCTGCGCAATCCGTGGCGCTTTTCGATTGACGCCGTAACCGGCGATGTGTGGATCGGCGACGTGGGCCAGGGCTTGTGGGAAGAAGTAGATATGGTACCGGCCACGATGTCGAATAACCAGCTCAACTTCGGCTGGCGCTGCTACGAAGGCGCACACGCGTATAACGTCAGTGGCGCCTGCGGACCGATGAGCGACTACCGGGCGCCGGTCTTCGAGTACGACCACAGTCAGGGGCAATCCATCACGGGCGGCTTCGTGTACCGGGGCGCGCGCTACCCAACCCTGGTTGGGCGCTACGTGGTGGCCGATTACTCGTCTGGCAAGCTCTGGACGCTGGCGCCCGATGCAACGGGTGTCGGCTTCATCGGTACGCCTAACCTGACCACGCAAAACGGTCTGGTGGCCTTCGGCGAAGACAGCCGCCGCGAGCTGTACGCCGCCGATATCAACACCGGCCGCATCCTGCGGGTGGGCGCCACGGGGGGTACTCCGTTGCCCACGGGCCTGTCGACGGATGCCGTCGCCGCTGCACTGCAAGTGTTTCCGAACCCCGCTACGAGCCAGTGCCGCGTGGTGCTGCCCGCCGGAATGAGTGGGTCGGTTACGGTGGAGGTGCTTTCGCTCGTCACGGGCCAACTCCTGCACCAGGCCGTGCTGACGGCGGCGGCTGGTGAAACGACGTTGGATGTGAGCGGTCTGGCTGCTGGTCTCTACGCCGTGCGGGCGGTCGGTGGGGCGCGCCAAACGGCCACAGCCCGGCTGGCGGTGAGCCGGTAAGCCGGTACGACTTCATAGGGCAAACGGGTGAAGCCCCTTTGGCCATCCGTTGAGACGCCGGTAGGCTGGCTCTTCTTTCCAATCTCCCGCAAAGACGCAAAGATGCGAAGAAGCGCAAAGCCGAATAGGCCATCCTTTGGGATTCGGGCGTTTGCTCGGCAAGCGGCAAGCTGCACGCCAATGCGTTGATATAAAATCTTGATTTGGGGGCGGCAGGCTGAGATTGTTTGGTTTGCTGCTCCGCATTGGGGCTGAGAAGCTGGTCGCGGGCCGGACGTTTGCCCGCGCGGGGCCACCTTGCGGCCTCAATTCCCTGTGCCTGTGCCGCCGCTCCTGCTTCCGCCTTCGCTGCAACCCGGCGACGAGATTGTCCTCGTCGCCACGGCCCGTAAGATTTCCATCGAAGAACTGCACCCCGCCCTGCGGCTGCTCGAAAGCTGGGGCCTGCGGGTGCGGCTAGGGGCCAGTATCGGCGCTACCGACGACCAGTTTGCCGGCTCCGATGCCCTGCGCCGCGCCGACCTGCAAGCGGCCCTCGACGACCCCACCATCCGCGCCGTGCTGTGCGCGCGCGGCGGTTACGGCACGGCCCGCCTGCTCGACGGCGTCGACCTGACTACTTTTCGCCAAGCGCCCAAGTGGGTGGCGGGCTTTTCCGACGTCACGGCCCTGCTGGCCCATCTGGCCCGGCAGGGCGGCGTAGCTTCTCTTCACGCCACGATGCCCGTGCTGATGGGCCGGCCCGGCCACGAGGTAGCCGATGCCTCTCTGCGCCAACTGCTGCTCGGCGAGCCGGTGGCCTACGAAGCGCCGCCGCACCCGCTGAACCGGCCGGGGATCGCTAGCGGACCCTTGCTGGGGGGCAACCTTTCCGTGCTGCACTCGCTGCCCGGCACGGCTTCAGACCTGGATTGGGACGGTGCCCTGCTGTTTCTCGAAGACCTCGACGAGTATCTCTACCACATCGACCGAATGTTGGGCCACCTGGCGCGTATGGGGCGACTGGGGCGGCTCGCGGGGCTGGTCGTGGGCCATTTCAGCCTGATGCGCGACAATGCGGTGCCTTTCGGGCGCACCGCCGAAGACATCATCCTGACGCACGTAGCGGCCTATGATTACCCCGTCGCGTTTCAGTTTCCCGCCGGTCACGAGCCGCTGAACACGGCCTTCGTCCACGGCGCCGAAACCCGGCTTTGGGTGGACGCCGCCGAAGGGACGCGGCTTTTTCAGCTTAGTTGTTAGTTGCTGGTTGATCGTTGTTCGTGCTGAATGAGCGGCTCAACCGATTAGTTGTTGGTTGATCGTTGTTCGTGCTGAATGAGCGGCTCAACCGATCAACGAACAACGAATAACCAACAACGAACGACTATAACCCAGCAACCCCGCCCTGGCCTTCCACGAAGAGCATTGTCAGCAGGGTTTGGCCGACGGCTTTGAGCGTCGTGCGGTCGATGAGTGTCAGGTTGTCGGCGGTGGCGTGGTGGTAGGCGGGGAAGTAGTCCTGGCCATAGGGCACGTGGTCGATGATGTCGAGGGTCGGAATGCCCGCCTGGTTCATATACACGTGGTCGTCGGTGATGCCCGGCGAATCCTGGTTCAGGAAGAAGGCGCCGTAGCCCAGGCGTTGGCCCAGCGCCCAGAGACGCTGGAGCGGCTCGTTGGCGTAGGTCCGGCTTTGCTCCTCGCGCGAGAAGCGGGCCCCCGTGGCGGCGCTCATATCGAGCAGCACGCCGAATACCGGTTTCGGCCCGGTGGGCAGGCGGTTCTTGGCCCAGTACTGCGAGCCGAGGCACCAAGAGTCCTGCCCGCGCCCGGCCAGCATATTGGTCAGCTCGCTCTGGGTTGATTCGTCGTAGCCGTAGTCTTCGCCGTCGAAAAGCACCACGTCGAGGCCCACGCCGGGGTTAGCGGTGGCCGAATCGGCCAGCAGGCGCACGATTTCGAGCAGTTGGCCTACTGGTCCGGCGCCGTCGTTGGCCCCATCGAAGGGGGCGTTTTTGCGGGTGGGGTCTTTATCGGCGAAGGGGCGCGTGTCCCAGTGCGCGGCCAGCAGGATGCGCCTGGTGGCTTTGGGGTGAACCTGCGCAATCACGTTGCGCAACTGCAACTGCTTGCCGTCGAAGGCCATCTGCTGAAAATCCTGCGTCTGGACCGTGGCGCCGAAGCGTTTCAGGGTGCTTTCGAGCCACGCCGCGCAGGCTTGGTGGGCCGCCGAGTTGGGGACGCGCGGCCCAAACTCCACCTGCTTCTTGGTGAAGGCAAAGGCCGAGTCGGCATTGAAAACCGGGACGCCCGCCGGCAAGGGCGCCAGGGCCGCGGGCGGAGTGGTTTCGCCGGAAGTCTGGGGCGATTCGCCGCCGCAACCCGCCACCAAGGCGGCCAGGATAAGGCAGGATAAAAAACGCATTTTAATGAGGAATGAGGAATTAGGAATGAGGAATGAGGAATTAGGAGTGAGGAATGAGGAATGAGGAATTCTAGTTATGATTTCCAGAGGTAGGGAAACAACACGACGGCCAGGACCCCTACGATGAGGTTGATGGCCACTACCGACGCCAGCGGGCCGTAGCTTACGGTGCGGTCGAGGCCATCGAGGGCGTTTTTTGAGAGGCGCAATAGTAACAGTAGCAGCGGAATCAGCACCGGAAAAGCCAGCACAGCCAGCAGCGTGCTGGAGTTGGCGGCGCGCGCGGCGATGCCCGACATCAGCGTCAGCGAAGCGGCAAACCCGAGCGCGCCGAGCAGCAGCGTCAGCAGAAATAGCCCGCTGTCCTGCACGGGGTTGCCCAGCACCACGGCGTAAAAGCCGAACGTGAGCAGCGCCAGCACCAACAGTAGCCCGGCGTTGTAAAGGGTTTTGGCCAGGATCAGGCTTTCCGGCGCTACCAGCGTGTGCAGGTACAGCAGCCGCCCACGCGATTCGCCGCCGAAGCTTTTCGCCGCCGCGTTCAGGGCTGAAAACAGGAGCACGAGCCAGAACAGCGCATTCCAGACGGGCACGGCCACGCCGCCACCCCGCGCACCCAAGGCCAAATAACTCACGTACACCGCCCCGCCCACGTAGAGCAGCAGGCCGTTGAGCGCCGCCCGCTGCCGCCATTCCTGCACGGCTTCGCGCCGGACCAGCCACCGGATTTCCCGCCAGATTCGCATTGGGGCAAATGTAACGAGGGGCTTCGCCCCGACGCAAGCAAGTCGCGCTGCGTCAGCACCAGAACAGCGCCGATCAGCGCCCGATTCTGGAAGTAAGCGGCTTGGCGCTGCCGGTTAAAAATCGTAGCCCAGCGAGAAGTAATAGCGCGGCTTGAGGCGCGCGCCGTCCAGCTCGCCCCAGGCTACATCGAACTTACCGTAGAAGCCCAGCAGGGTGGTGCGGGCGCCCGCGCCGTAGCCCACCAGAAAGGGGGAGCGGAAGTTGGTGACCGTGGCCGTGAAGGGGCCATTCTTCACGATGGTGGTATTGAAGGAGTTGTCCGTCGTGAACGGATTGCGGCCCGCGTACACGGCGCCGGCATCGAAGAAGCCGACCAACTGCAGGTTGCGGAAAAAGCCCGATTCGATGGGGTGGTTGCCAGCCAGGTACTGTACGATGGGCAGGCGCAACTCCGTGTTGAAGAGGACGTATTTCGGCCCCCGTCGCTCCGAATAGCTGAAACCGCGCACGGGCAGCACGAACTGCTGATAAAACAGCTCCGGCGCCGACGCCGGCACCCGGAAACCGCCGTCGGCGTACGTGGCGCCGAGCCAGTTATCGACGCCGCCCAGGATGAATTGCTTCGGCGACGGCCCAAAAAAGGAGCCGAAAGCGGCGCGGGTTGCCCAAATCAATTGGCGGTGGATTTTCTGGTAATGGCGGGCGTCCAGGTAAAGCTTGCCGAAGGAGGCATTTTTGTCGTTGAGGCCCTGCAAGCGCAGAACGCCAAACTTGATGCGGGAGCCTTCGAGCTGATTGAGGCCCGTGACGATGGAATTGTCGAAGACGATTTCGGCCGTGCCGCCGCCAAACGTCTTCGTGGTGTCAGGGGCATCCAGCAAAGTCGTAATGGTGGAAAGCGTCCGCACGAATTCCGGCGAAACGCGCACGCTCAGGGCGTGCGTCAGCGGGTAAATGACGCTGGCCGAAAAGGCATTGCGGCTCAGGCGCCGCTGGTTGACCTCGTCCTGGGCCAGATAAACCGACTTCTGGTAGTTGAGCCGCAGGTCATAGCGGCGGGCGAGGTACGCGTACTCGCCATAGACGTTATTAGTCCGGAAGTCGGTGAGCGTGAACGCCCCGGCCCGGATGCGGTGATTTTCGAGCATATCGGCCATCTGCACCTCGCCTACCAGGCCGGTGCCGAGTTGCGGGTCGGCGTAAAGGCTCGTTACCACGTCGGTGGTGCTGAAACGAATGTCGTAGGGCACTGGTCCGGCGATATTCGTCAGCGTAGGCGGCGGGGCCGGCATCACGGGCAGCGGCGCGCGGCGGGCGCGGGGGCGGACCGGCTCAGCGTCGAACTGGTAATTGTCGGTATTGATGCCCACGGCCGGCGTTTTAGCGGGTCCGGTGGGCGAAGCGGGCGTCGTTGGCTGGCGGCGCGCAGCCGAATCAGCCGCTGCGGCCACGGGTGGCGCGGGTTGAGCGGGGGCTGCCGCGCGGGCGGCGCGGGCCGCGCGGTCTTCCAGCGTCTGTTGGCGGACGGTTTTGCTCAGCGTCAGCCCGGCGGGCGCGGCGTAAGCCGGTTGTACGGCGACGAACTCGCGGCCCCGGTCGGCGAAGACCGTGACCAGATTTCGGGTGGCGCCGTTGAGGTCGAAGGTTTTCAGGTTCTCGCCGCCGCCGGTCAGCGGCTGCCGGGTGCCGGTGCGGAGGTCGAGCGTCCAGGCGGTGCGGATGCCGCTTTCCTCGTTCAGGTAGGCCACCACGCCCGGTTCGAGGGCGCGCGGGCGGGTTTCGTTAGCAATGCCGCTGGTGAGCTGGCGCAGCGGGGCGCGGGAGGTACCTTCGGCGAGCGAGCGGCGGAAAAGGTCGAAATTATCGACCACCCGATTGAAGCTGCCCCGGTCGGTGCCCGTGGAATCGGCGGGCCGGTTCGAGGCAAAGACCAGCGCGTTTTCGCCCTTCAGGAAGACCGGGTGCAGGTCGTCGTACACGTCGTTGGTGAGCTGCTCGGGGCGCCGCGAGCCGGCGCGGAGCAGGTAAATGTCGGACTGGCTTCCCCGCACGGCGCTGAAAGCGAGCTGCTTGCCGTCGTCGGAATACTGTAAGTCCAGCACCTGCGCAAACGAGGCGAGTGCCGGGCTGCCGCCACCCAAACCGATGGCGCGCTTGAAGCGATAGAACACGCCTTCCTCCCCATCGCCTTTGCCGCTGAGGGTTTTCAGCCGCAGCTCCACCGCGCCGCGCCGCACTTCGACGACTGCCAGTTGCTGGTTCGAGCGCCACGCCAGCAGCGGCATCTTGATATCGACCTGCTGGTCGGGGGTCTTGTAGCCGCCGCGCAGGAGTTGGCGCTCCTTACCGGTGGCAATCTCCCGGACGCGCACCCGGTACACGCCCTGGTCGTTGGCGACGTAAGCGAGGCGCGCGCCGTCCGGGCTGAAAACAGCCTCCGTGTAGAGCAGTCCGCGCCGGTTTTTAGCTTTCAGCAGGGCCGTTTCGGGTACGTCGAGGTAAGGCTGCGGCGGTTGGTCGTTCTGCTGGAAATAGTGCGTGTACCAGTTCCGCATAAACACTTTTTCCGGCACGTTCAGCGACGATGATAACCCCACGCCTTCGTCGCGGGTGATGCGGGTCAGGTTCAGCACGTTTTGCAGGCTGGCGTAGCCGTAGCGTTCGGCTACGTAGTTCCAGACGCTCTGCCCCGCCAGCCGCGGATTCTGATACAGAATCGATTCCAGCTTGCGCTCCGGCGTATGGCGGACCGCCGAGCGGATGAAATCGTCCATTTCCACGCTCCAGCCTTCGGCCACGTAGGCGGCGGCGCCGTCCACGAACCACGGCGGCAGTTGCAGCAGGTACGTGGACCGAAGCTGGTCCTTGATCGAGCCGCCGTAGAGCATATCGGTGAGCAGCAGCTTGGTGAGGCGGAAGCTCAGGTCGCGCCGAAACTGCGTCTGGCGCCCCTCGAAGGCCAACTCGATCCGGTTTTTGGTCAGCGACGTTTCGCCGCCCGTCCGGTAGCGGGCATCTTCGAGGCCGATATTGCTCTGTTGCAGGTCGGCCACCGAGTTGTAGAGCAGCAGCGTGGTTTTGGCGTAAGGGTAGTAGCCGATCAGCGACGATACCCGGCGCAGCTCTTTTTCGGCGAACTCGGCGGCGTTGCGCGCGGCTTCCTGGCCCCCGGCGTAGTAGAAAACGTTGAAGTTGGCGGTGCCGTAAATCTGCCACTCAAAGTTTTTGTACTGAATCCGGCCCCGCCCGAACACGTCCTGCGTGATCTGGGCGCGAACCGCGCCGCCGAGGCCGAGCGTCAGCAGCGCGCCCAGCAAAAAGGTGCGCAAAACATTCTGAATCACAGACGAAGACAAGTTTAAGCGGTGAGCTACCAGCTGCAAGCTAAACCACGGAGCGAATAACCGGAAACAAACCATTATCGACCGAACCAGTCGGGCCAAAGAGCCTGCGCCGGTTGGCTGGATGCCGGGGCGAAAATAACCGGCCGAAAGAACGCCATTTTTTGGCGGGAAAGCCCCGTGCCGCCTCGGGCAGGTGCTTCAGCTGGAGTAGAACGCGGCATAACGCGCTAAGTTCACCTCCGGCCAGAGGGCGGGTTCGGCGCCCGTCAGCACCCGCAGCCAGTGTTCCGCCAGGCCGGGCGCCAGGCCCACGCCTTTGGAGCCGAAGCCGTTGAAAAGGAGTAGGTTGGCGTAGGTTGGGTGGGCGCCAAGCAGCGGGCGGCGGTCGCGCACGGCGGGGCGTTGGGCTGCCCGGTGGCCGACGATTTCCGCCGCCGCCCGTACGTGGCGGGCCAGCTTGGTCAGTAGTTCGGCGCGGGCTTCCGGGGTGGGGGTGGGGGGCGTGAGGCGCCAGTCGTAGGTGGCGCCCACGCGCCAGTGGCCGGGTTCGGTTTGGGGCACGATGTACACGCCGCCGTTCAGCACGGTGTCAGGGGCGGGGCCGTCTTTTTCGGGCGCGGGTAGGCGCACGTCCAGCACCTCGCCGGTATTGGGCGTGACGGGCAGCCATTGGAACCAGGGGTTGGTCCGGACACCCACGCCCTCGCAAAAAATGACGTAGCGCGCTTGCACGGCCGTACCGTCGGCCAAGGTATAGGCAACGGGTTTGTTTTCGGCCGTCGGCAGCACGAGCCGCGCCGCCGCAAAGGCTTCCGGCCGAAGCTCGCCGCGCGCGGTGCGGTGCGCGGCCAGGGCGTCGAGCAGCGCGCCGACCTGCAACGCGCCGCCGCCGGCCAGCCGTAGTCCGCCGAAGGGCGCCGACAGTGCGGGCGTATCGACGGGGCCGAACGCTTCGGCGATGAACGGGTTCGGCTCGGCGGCTTTCCGGCGCCCGACGTCCGCTTCGGCTTCGTTGGCGAAAAATTTCAGGATCGGCCAGTTGGTCCAGAGCGGCGCCGTGCCCAATTCGGCCTCCACGCTTTGGTAAAAGGTGGCGGCGGCGGGCAGCAGCTCATCGGCGCGCCAGGTCAGGGCAAAACGCCGCCCGGCCAGCGGGTTCACCAGGCCCGCCGCCACGCGCGAGGCCGAATCCGGGGCGGGCTGATCGAGTACCAGCACCCGCCAGCCGGCGCGGGCCAGCGTGTGGGCCAGCACGGCGCCGGCCAGGCCGTGACCAATCAGCAGGGCATCGTAAACGGGCATCAGGAGCGGGAAAGGCGAATTCGGCGGCAAGTTGGGGCGCGGTACTTTTGCGGGCGCAACGGCCCCGGCTAAACGAACCGGCCGGGCGCCTTTTTGCTCGCTCTCCGAATGGCTTTTGCCGCTTTCCGCCGAACCTTGCCGTGGTGGCTGCTGACGGTGGTCGTCGGTGGCCTGGGGTTGATTTCCTGCGACCCCGACTACACGCCCCGCCCGCGCGGCTGGAACCGGATCGACCTGCCCCGGCCCGCTTATCAGCCGCTGCCACCGGGCCTGCACCCCTACGAGTTCGTGTATTCGAAGCACGCCCGGATTCTGCGCGACTCGTCGGCCTTCGCCGTGGGCCGGCCCGACTGGATCAACGTCGATTACCCGCGCTTCGGCGGCACCCTCCAACTCACTTACTACGACCTGCGCCGCACCGACCAGACCCTCGAAAAACTGATTGCCGATGCCCGTAAGCTGACGTCCAAGCACGAAGTAAAGGCCAGCGGCATCCGCGAGCAGGTACTGACTACGGAAGGCGGGCTGACGGCCGATGTCTTCGACCTCAGCGGCGCCGTGCCGAGTCCGTTTCAGTTCTACGTCACCGATTCGGTGCGCCATTTCCTGCGCGCGGCGCTGTATTTCCGCACCGCCGAATCCAGCGACTCGCTGGCGCCGGTCATTCAGTTCATCCGGGCGGATGCGGTGCGGATGCTCAATACGCTGGAATTTGCGGGGCGGAAGCGACGGGAGGGCGCCGTTGCTGTCCCGCCGACCAAGCCGCAGCGGGCGCCCGTGGGGGCTGCTTTCGCCCCGCCAGCGGCCTAACGTTAGGGTTTTCTTCATCAAGCGAGAAGCGTTCGTCTGACTAAACCCCCGCGATGGCCGGTTTTTTTTCGTACCCAATTGAGCTGCTGCAAGGCGTGGGCGCCGCGCGGGCGAAGGCGTTCCAGACCGAGCTGGGCGTTTTCACTTACGGCGACCTGCTGCAGTGCTACCCCACGCGCTACCTCGACCGGACGCAGTTTTACCTGGTGGCCGAGTTGGACGAAGACCTGCCGCACGTGCAGGTGCGCGGCCGCTTGCAGCGTAAGCAACTGGCGGGCGAGGGCCGCACCCAGCGTCTGACGGCCCAACTCATCGACGAAGCCGGCGGGGTGCTGGAACTGGTCTGGTTCAAGAGCCTGAAATACATCACGGCCGTGCTGCGCGAGGGCGTGGAGTACGTGGCGTTCGGCAAGCCGACGGCCTTTCAGGGGCGCTTCAGCATTGCCCATCCGGAGCTGGAAGACCCGGTCCAGCGGGCGACGTCCGAAAAAGCCGGCGCGGGCGCTTTGCAGCCGATTTACCCGCTCACGGCGCGGCTGCAAAACCTGCACATCGACTCGAAGACGATTGGCCGGATGCTGGCCGAAATCGTGAGTCAGATGGCGCCACACATCGTGGAAACGCTGCCCGCCGACGTGGTGGCCAACTACGGCCTGCTGAACCGCCCGGCGGCGTTGCGGCTGATCCATTTCCCGGATTCGGCCGAAAACCTGCAGGCGGCGCGGCTGCGGCTGAAATTCGAGGAGCTTTTCTTTCTGCAGATCAAGCTGCTGCGCCAGCGCACGGTGCGGCGCGTGGAACTGGCCGGGCAGATTTTTCAGAAGGTGCCGAGCGTGGCCGAGTTCTACCACAAACACCTGCCGTTCGACCTGACCGGCGCCCAGAAGCGCGTGGTGAAGGAAATCCACCGCGATATGTGCACCGGCCGGCAGATGAACCGCCTCTTGCAGGGCGACGTGGGGTCCGGCAAAACCATTGTGGCGTTCCTGACGATGCTGATGGCTGCCGACAACGGCGCCCAGGCCTGCCTGATGGCGCCCACCGAAATTCTGGCCGACCAGCACTTCTGGGGCCTGAAACCTTACGCCGACAAGATGGGCCGGACCATCGAGAAACTCACCGGCTCGACGCGCGCCAAAACCCGCCGGTCGCTGCACGCGGGTTTGCAGGCCGGCACGGTGGACTTTCTGGTCGGTACCCACGCGCTGCTCGAAGACACCGTGCAGTTCAAGAATCTCGGCCTCACCATTATGGACGAGCAGCACCGGTTTGGGGTGGCGCAACGCTCGAAACTCTGGCAGAAAAACCCCGCCGTATTGCCCCACGTGCTGGTGATGACGGCCACGCCGATTCCGCGCACCCTGGCGATGACCGTTTACGGCGACCTCGACGTGAGCGTGATCGACGAGTTGCCGGCCGGCCGCAAGCCGATTGTGACGGTGCACCGGTTTGATAATCAACGGGCCAGAATTTACCAGTTTCTGCACGAGGAAATCGCCAAAGGCCGGCAGATTTACATCGTCTATCCGCTGATCGAGGAAAACGAGAAGCTCGACTACCGTTCGCTGGAAGAAGGCTACGCCCAGGTGACGGCGGCGTTCCCGGAGGCGCGCGTGGCGATGGTTCACGGCAAGCTCGATGCCTACGACAAGGACGCCGAGATGCAGCTTTTCGTGCAGCACAAAGCGCAGATTCTGGTCGCCACGACGGTGATCGAAGTGGGCGTGAACGTGCCGAATGCGTCGGTGATGGTGATCGAAAATGCCGACCGTTTCGGTCTCTCGCAGCTCCACCAGCTACGCGGGCGCGTGGGGCGCGGCGCCGAGCAGAGCTACTGCATCCTGCTGACGGACTACAAGTTGAGTAAGGACGCCCGCGTCCGCCTCGAAACGATGGTGCGCACCACCGACGGTTTCGAGATCGCCGACGTGGATATGAAACTGCGCGGCCCCGGCGACCTGATGGGCACTCAGCAAAGCGGTGTCCTGGACCTGCGCATTGCCGATCTGGCCCGCGATGGCCAGCTCCTGGCCGAAGTTCGGGCCGTGGCTATCGAAATCCTCGACCGCGACCCCACCCTCGCCCTGCCCGAACACGAACCCGTAGCCCGCCAGGTGGCGGCGATGCAGCGCAGCGGCCAGCCCAACTGGAGCCGCATCAGTTAAAAAGCCAGCCACAAGCTATAAGCTTCAAGCTGCAAGCCAACCTGCTGATAAGCAGATAGAAGAAAAACCTTGGCTGACCGCTTCAGGTCACTGGCCTCACCATCTGACTGTTTCGAATGCCAGCTCCACGTCCGCCCCGCACCGATCCGCGCGCTGGGCGCCTGCCCAACCCCGGTGTGCTGCCGCGCGGGCCGCAGGGGCGGGCGTTGTGCCGCCACTGCGCCACCACCGAAGTGCCGCGCGGGCGGCGCACGTTCTGTTCAGCAGATTGCCTGCACGAATGGCAGATCCGGACTTCGCCCAGCTATGCTCGTCACCACGTGGGTTTGCGCGACGGTGGGCGGTGCGCGGGTTGCGGCACCTGCACCGAAAACCAGCGGCAGCAACTAGCGGCGGTACCGATGCGCAAGCGCCGCCAGTGGCTGGCCGAGCGCCAAATTCCGTGGCACCGGCGGTTTGGCCGCTGGTGGGATGCCGACCACATCCGCCCCGTGGCCGAGGGCGGCGGCGTATGCGGGCTGGATAATCTACAGACGCTCTGCCTGGCCTGCCACCGGCAAAAGACGGCCGCGCAACGGGCCGCGCGGCGGGTTACTCGAGCGTGATGCGGGTGCCGCGCTCGATATCGGTGCGCGGGTCGAACACGAAGTCCACGTTGCGGGCGTCGCCGGCCTTGCCGGTGAGCTGGACGCGTTTGCGGCCGTATTCCTGGCCGGCTTCATCTACGAGCGTCGCCGTGACGGCCCGCGCCAGGGTCTTGTCGAAAATGCAATAGATCGTCAGGCGGTTGTCGCCGTCGGGTTTTTTGCCGTCATCTTCCGCTTCGGCTTTGCTGACGAAGAACTTGCCCGTCCGCAGGCCGCGCTTTTGCAGCGCCTCGCTTACCACCAGTTGCCGCTTGTCGGCGCTCTTGATGCCTTCGCCGATGCCATCGACGATGACCGTGGCCGACTGCCCTACGGTTTCGCCGGCTTTTTGTAAGGTTTCCTTCGACGCCAGCGAGTCGCAGGCCGTCAGGCCGATGCTGAGCAGCCCGATGCCGCAGGCCAGCAGGTAGTTTCTCCGCTTCAAGGCTTATTCTAAAATAAAACGACTGCGCCCCGGCACACGCTCGGGCGCTTGCACCACAAACTCTTCGTAGCGCGCCTCGCCCGCCTTGCCGCGCAGCGTCCGCTGGAGCCGGCCGTACTCGTTGCCGTCGCGGTCGATGGCCTTGAGTGTCACGGTGCGCTTCAGGTCTTTGTCGAACATCACGTACACGTTCAGGGTACGCCGGTTGCCCGTTCCCAGCGCCGATTTGACGCTGTAGCGACCCGTGCGCAGGCCAGCGGCCGTTAGCTCGGGGGCCACTTCCAGCTTGTCGCGGCTCACTGACCGTACGCCCGCCGCGACGCCGCCTACCAGATCGCCGGCCGCACGACCCACGCTCTGGCCCGTGTGCTGCACTTTCTCGCGGCCAGTGCTGCCTTCGTCATAGGTGCAGCCGCCCAGCCACCCGGCGACCCATATCAGCAGCAGGGTCGTTGCCTGCCTTGTTTCAAGCTCCAGCTTCATCATTCCCAAAAAACTAGCGTTACGAGCAGCAAGCGGCCGTCGTTACTCGAACCGCAAATGCTTCACCGAATCGCCGGATTCTTCCAGCTCGATCAGCGACTCGATGCCGATCATCAGGTGGCGCTCCACGAAATTGGTGGTGACCTTGGAGTCCGACTCCGCCGTTTTCACGCCCTCCGGCGTCATCGGCGAGTCCGAAACCAGCAGCAGCGCGCCGTGCGGGATGTTATTCATAAAGCCGACGACGAAAATCGTGGCCGTTTCCATATCAATCGCCATCGCCCGGATGCGGCGTAGGTAGTCCTTGAACTCCTCGTCGTGCTCCCAGACCCGGCGGTTGGTGGTGTACACGGTGCCGGTCCAGTAGTCGAGTTCGTGTTTTTTGATCATCGACGACACCGCGCGCTGCAACCGGAAACTCGGCAGGGCCGGGATTTCGGGGGGCAGGTAATCGTCGCTCGTGCCCTCGCCCCGAATGGCGGCGATGGGCAGGATCAGGTCGCCGACTTTGGCTTTCTTGATCGCGCCGCACTTGCCCAGAAAGAGCGCCGCCTTCGGCTCGACGGCCGACAACAGGTCCATCACGGTGGCGGCCATCGGCGAACCCATCCCGAAGTTGATGATGGTGATGTTGTTGGCCGTGGCGGTCTGCATCGGTTTGTCCATCCCGCGCACTTCGCAGCCGAACTGCTCGCAGAACATATGGACGTAGTTGATGAAGTTGGTGAGTAGAATGTACTCGCCAAATTCTTTCAGCGGGGTGCCCGTGTAGCGCGGCAGCCAGTTCTTGACAATATCTTCTTTGGTCTTCACGGGGAAGGGTTTAGTTGTTAGGGTTTAGGGTTTAGGAGATCGGGATTTCGGATTAAGCGATTCGGCGTTCGGGCTTTCGATGGACGGGCCTAAATCCTAAACCCTTTTATCCAAACCCTACACCCCAAACCCTACCTTTAAGGAATGACTGCTGACTCGCTCACGCTGCCTGCCTTTCCGCACAAACTTACGGCGCGGCCGGGCGCGGCCCCGCTGATCTGGGATGCTTGGCGCCGCCGCGACGTGGTTTGCACGCCCGAAGAGTGGGTCCGGCAGCACGCCCTGCACTACCTGAGCGGCCACCTGGGTTACCCGGCAGGCCTGCTGAGCGTGGAGCGTAGCACCGGCAAGTTGGCGCAGCGCACCGATATCCGGGCCTACGACCCCGCCGGGCAACCCGCGCTACTGATTGAGTGCAAGGCGCCCACGGTTCGCCTCACGCCCGCCGTGCTGGCCCAGGCGCAGCGCTATTGGCTGCGGGTGCCCGCTCGGTTCGTGGTGCTCACCAACGGTATTCAGCACCATTGCTGGCGCGTGGGGCCGCCCGTGGAAGTTTGGAACCGCTGGCCCCATTGGGACGATGTGACGGCGGGTTGAAACCGTCCCGGAGAGGCAGCCAGCCCGGAAATTGCGCCGCCGCCCGCCTAGTTCAGCAACTCGTAGATGCCCGCCACGCCCTGACCGCCGCCCACGCAGGCGCTCACCATTCCGTACTTCTGTCCGCGCGCGCGCAGCTCGTCGAAGAGCTGGATCGAGAGCTTGGCGCCGGAACAGCCCAGCGGGTGGCCCAGCGCAATGGCCCCGCCGTTGACATTAGTTTTCTCGCCGTCCAGGTCCAGCTCGCGCATCACGGCCAGCGCCTGCGAGGCGAAGGCTTCGTTCAGTTCGATTAGGTCGATATCGTCCTTTTTTAGGCCCGCCTGCGCCAGCGCTTTCGGGATGGCCGCCACCGGGCCGATGCCCATAATACGCGGATCGACGCCCGCCGTAGCGTAGCTCACCATCCGGGCAATCGGCTTCAGATTCAGCTCATTCACCATTTTTTCGGACATCACGATCACGAACGCCGCACCGTCAGAAGTCTGTGACGAGTTGCCGGCTGTCACGGAACCGCCCTGCGCAAAGACGGGCCGCAGCCGGGCCAATGCTTCCACCGATGTATCGGCGCGCGGGCCTTCATCCGTGTCTACCACGCTGGTGCGGGTTTTCTTCTTGCCCGAAGCCGGGTCGAGGTAGGTTTCCTCCACCGTAATCGGCACGATGCTCGGCTTGAAGCGCCCTTCTTGGATGGCCGCCGTGGCGCGCTGGTGCGAGCGAAAGGCGAAAGCATCCTGGTCTTCGCGGCTGATCTTGAACTTGTCGGCCACGGCCTCGGCGGTCAGGCCCATCGAGATATAAGCCTCCGGGCGCTTTTTTGCCAGGTTGTAGTTGGGTACGGTCTTGTAGCCGACGGTCGGCACGAGGCTCATCGACTCGGTGCCGCCCGCGATGATGCAGTCGGCCATTCCGGCGGCAATCTTGCCCGCCGCCAGCGCGATGGTTTCCACGCCGGAGCCGCAGTAGCGGTTCACAATCATCCCCGAAACCGAGTCGGGCAGGCACAGCATCGAGATGATGCGGCCCATTTGCAAACCTTGCTCGGCTTCGGGCACGGCGTTACCCACAATCAGGTCATCGACGCGCGCCGGGTCGAGTTGCGGCACCGAGGCCAGCAGGTGCTTGATGACCTCGGCGGCGAGGTCATCGGGGCGGGTGAAGCGGAAGACGCCGCGCGGGGCCTTGCCCACGGCGGTACGGTAGCCGGCAACGATATAAGCGTTCATCTTGGTCGTTTTTGGTTGATTGTTGTTAGTTGTTCGATTTTTTGTAGAAACTGCCTGCTATCCGTATCGTCGAACAACGAGTAGCGAGCAACGAACAACTAATTGCGCAGCGGCTTGCCAGTGGTGAGGATGCTTTGAATTCTTTCCAACGTCTTGCGCTCGCCGGTGAGCGAGAGAAAAGCTTCCCGCTCCAGGTCGAGCAAATAGTCTTCCGACACCTCGGTGGGCGCCGAAAGGTCGCCGCCGCACATCACGTAGGCCAGCTTTTCGGCGATTTTGCGGTCGTGGTCCGAGATGTAGCGGCCTTCCTGCATCGCGTACACGCCGGTGATGAACATCCCCAGCGCGCCGCGCCCGTGGACCCGGATATTGGTGCGCTTCACGGGCATCACGTAGCCGGCGTCAGCCAGTTCCAGTACGGCGCGTTTGGCATCAGCCAGGGCGCGGTCGCCGTTCACGATGATCTCGTCGCCGCGCCGCAGGTAGCCCATATCGAAGGCTTCCGCCGCTGATGTCGAGACCTTTGCGGTGGCGATGCTGGTGAAAGCGTTGCGCAAGGCGTTGTACTCCACGTCGCCATCGGCGTAAGCAGCGGCCGTGCGCAGCACCATTTCTTTGGTGCCGCCGCCCGCCGGAATCACGCCCACGCCGAATTCCACGAGACCCATATAGGTTTCGGCGGAAGCCACTACGCGGTCGGCGTGGAGGCAGATTTCGCAACCGCCACCCAGGCTCAGGCCGTGCGGCACCGTGACGACCGGAATGGCCGAGTACCGCACCCGCATCATCGCGTCCTGAAACGCCTTAATCATCGCGTTCACCTCGTCGAACTCCTGCTCGATGGCCTGCATGTAAAGCAGCGCCAGGTTGGCGCCAGCCGAGAAGTTGGGCGCGTTGTTGCCGATGACGAGGCCCCGATAGCCTGCTTCGGCGAGTTGAATGGCTTTGTGAATGGCCGCCACGGTGTCGCCGCCGATGGTGTTCATCTTGGAGTGGAACTCCAGTCCCAGCACGCCGTCGCCGAGGTCGAGGACGGTGGCGCCGGCGTTGCCCCAAACCTTGCGGGTGCCGCGCAGCGCGTCCAAGATGATGAACGCCTCGCCGCCCGGCATCGGCTGGTAGGTCTTGGTGGTCAGGTCGTAATACTGCCGCTGGCCGTTTTCGGCGCGGTAGAACGACGTATGGCCAGCCGCGACCATCTCCGTGACCCACGGCGCGATGGGCGCCCCAGCGGCCGTTGCAAGGTCGATGCCTTTCTGAATCCCAATGGCGTCCCACGACTCAAACGGCCCCTGCTCCCAGCCGAAGCCGGCGCGCAGGGCGTCGTCGATCTGGTACAGATGGTCCGCGATTTCGGGCAGCCGGTTGGCGGCGTAGCCGAACAGCCCACCGAAGAGCAGGCGATAGAACTCGCCGGCTTTGTCCTTGCCGCCGATCAGGACCGGCAGGCGGGCGCTGAGGCTGTCGATGGCCTTCGTCGCTTCGAGGGTGGCAAACTTGGGCCGGGTGCCGGGCTGGTATTCGAGGGTGCTCAGGTTCAGCGCCTGAATCTCGGATTTGCCGCCGGTGCCCTTGATCTTCTTGTAAAAACCCTGGCCGGTTTTGTCGCCGAGCCAC
Source organism: Hymenobacteraceae bacterium (assembly GCA_031426455.1). Lineage (GTDB taxonomy): Bacteria > Bacteroidota > Bacteroidia > Cytophagales > Hymenobacteraceae > JANNMJ01. Next base: position 19,370 of record JANPLI010000089.1, read on the forward strand.
TTGTTTTCCAGCATCTTCTGCAGGAATCCGGGTAGTGCGAACACGGCCTTGGCCTCGTCGTGGGGCAGGCCCTGCGCCAGGCCGTTGGCCACGTTGGCGAGGGTGTCGAGGCCCACCACGTCGGCGGTGCGGAAGGTGGCCGACTTAGCGTGCCCGATCACCGGGCCGGTCAGGCGGTCCACTTCTTCCACCGTCAGGTGCAGTTCCTGCATCCGGCGCAGCACGTCGAGGATGGCGAACACGCCCACGCGGTTGCCGATGAAGGCGGGTGTGTCTTTGGCCCGAACGGTGGTTTTGCCGAGGAAACGGTCGCCGTAATCGAGCAGGAAATCCGTCACGGCCGGGTCAGTGTCCGGCGTCGGAATGATTTCGAGCAGTTTCAGGTAGCGCGGCGGGTTAAAGAAGTGGGTACCGGCAAAGTGCTTTTTGAAGTCGGCCGAGCGCCCTTCCACCAGTAGGTGAATTGGAATACCGGACGTGTTCGAGGTGATCAACGTCCCCGGCTTACGCACGGCTTCCACCTTTTCGTACAGGCTCCGCTTGATGTCGAGGCGCTCCACGACGACCTCGATCACCCAGTCGCAGCCGCTGATTTCCTTGAGGTTATCGTCGAAATTGCCGGTTTTCACCCGCGCCGCATCGGCCTTGCGGTACACCGGCGAGGGGTTCGACGCGATGGCCGCCTGCAACGCCGCGTTTACCAATCGATTGCGGACTGCCGGCGAATCAAGTGTCAGGCCCTTTTTGGTCTCATCGGGCGTCAGTTCGCGCGGTACGATATCGAGCAGTAACACGGGCACCCCGATGTTGGCAAAATGGAGGGCGATGCGCGAGCCCATCACGCCGGAGCCGAGGACGGCGACTTTTTTAATGATTCGGTTCACGTTGTTCAAGGATTTGGACGGATAATGGGCGCCTGCTCAACGAATTTCCCGCAGAGACGCAGAGAAGACGCGGAGCGCGCGGAGCTTAAACGGTTAAAGTAAAGACGCTGCATTTTCGCGGAAAAGCCCCGGATTACTCCGTCGTCCGGGTTTCGAGGCGATCCCCGAAATCGGCGGGGAAGATTTTTTTTTGTTCCACCATCTTCGTGATCTGGTGGCATACGCGAAAGAACGCCAGCAGGTCTTGCGGGTCGATAGCGGCCTGCACGACACGGTTGAAGTGCAGTACGGTTCGGCGCGAGCTTTCACGCTCGTGCAAACCCTTCTCGGTGAGGCGAATGCGAACCGAGCGGCGATCCACTTCATCGGGCACCCGGAAAATCAGCCCTTTTTCTTCCATCGACGACAGCAGCCTTGTCAGCGAGCGGGCTTCCAGGCCGAGTTTAGGGGCGATTTTCGTGGTCGGCGTACCGATGCCCGGGTCAATATTGAGCAGCACAAACCCGATGCTGGTCGTCAGGCCCACGCGCGCCGCCTGCTGGCCGTAAGCGCGCGAAATGGCGTGCCAGGCCACTTTGATGTTATGGTCGAGGGTTTCTTCAGGCTTCATTGCGGTTGACGGCGGCGGCGGTGGGGATGGCGGGCCGAAGGTACGCACGAAACTGGTGCGCTTGCATACCAACGGAAAAATGGGGTCATCAGTCAGGCAGCGGGCATTCGGCCCGATAGGGCAGCACGAAAGAACACAAAAAAACGGCGGCAGCCCCGGAAAGAGGCCGCCGCCGTGCGCGAAATCGGGCAGCAAATGGGGCAGGGGAGCTAACGCGCCCGATAGCCCACCCGCTCGCGCACCCGGTTCAGTACGCCGGTGCCGTAGGCCTGAGCGCGGGCCGCCCCCACGGCGAGGCGACGGTCTAGCTCGGCTTCGTCGGCGATCAGCGTGTTAAACAGTTGACGCTCTGACGCGAAACGACTCACCAGGACCTCGTAGAGCGCCTGCTTGGCGTGGCCGTAACCGAAACCGCCAGCTTCGTACTTGCCCCGGAGCGTGGCCGTGTCTTCGGCGGAAGCGATCAGTTCGAAGAGGCGAAAAACGGTGTCCGTGGCGGGGTCTTTTGGCTCGTCCAGCCCCCGGGAGTCGGTCACGATGGTTTTGATGGCCTTGAGCAGGTCTTTATCCGGCGCGAAGAGGTCGATCGTGTTGCCGTAGCTTTTGCTCATCTTCTCGCCGTTGGTGCCGGGCACGGTTTGCACATCGGCCTGGACGCGTGCGGTGGGCACCACGAGGGTGTCGCCGTAAGCCCGGTTGAAGGCGCCCGCCAGATCGCGCGCGATTTCCAAGTGCTGCACTTGGTCCTTCCCGACGGGCACGAACTCCGCATCGTAGAGTAGGATATCGGCCGCCATCAGCACGGGGTAGGTGAAGAGGCCGGCGTTCACGTCGGCCAGGCGCCCGCTTTTATCCTTGAACGAGTGGGCGTTGGCCAGCATCGGGTACGGCGCGAAGCAACTCAGGTACCACGTCAGCTCGGCCACCTGCGGCACGTCCGACTGCCGGTAGAACAGGTTCTTCGCGTCGTCCACGTCGAACCCACACGCGAGCCAGGCGGCGGCGGTGGCGTAGGTATTGGCGCGCAAAGCGTCGGCATCGCGCACGGTGGTGAGCGAGTGCAGGTCGGCAATGAAAAACAGCGCCTGGTTGGCGGGGGCGCGCGCCAGTTCGATGGCGGGCAGAATAGCGCCGAGTAGGTTGCCCAGGTGCGGCCGGCCGGTGGCCTGAATGCCAGTGAGAATGCGGGACACGGTGGGAGGGTGGGAGGGTAAGAGGGTGGGAGGGCGAGCGCCAGTCAGCGGCTCACAAGGGGTGGCTGGCGCTGCCAAATCAGCGTCAGTAGCTAGCAGAAAGGCGGCGCCTCCGAAACCTGATCATCTGGCTCAGAACTGCACTGGCTGGCCGGAATTGTAAGCATCCACCACTTTGTGGAGGTTGAAAGTGGTGATATAGTGGCCGTTGAGAAGCTTGAGCAGATCAGCGCGATCTGCGAAGAGCGGGCGGAGGGCGTCTTCAAAATAAGCGTTGTAGCCCCGAGTCGGCAAACGTGAGGGGATGTACGTAACGACGCCGGTAGCGACATTACGGGCCAGGTAGTTCGGCCCGCGCCCGTGCTGCTGGTAGAGGTGCAGGCGCGAGCCGGTATCCCGGATGACTTCGAGCCAACTACTACTTATTTCCGGCCGGCGAACATAATGGTGTTCTTCAATGAAAAACTCGCGTACCTGACCCTCACCTAGCTCCCGCGCATCTGCACCATTGCGGTAGTAAACAGTCGTTTGCCGTAGCCGGATCTTACCCGCCAGCTCGGTGCCGTCGGTGAGCAGGATGCGGCCGGGGCCGAAGGCAGCTGGCGAGCGTCCCGGGGGCTTCTGAATATCTCGGTACGAAAACCCCACATCGGCCACCGACGCACGCTGGGCCAGCAGCGGGGTGGTAGGAAACAACAGACCTGCTCCCAGCAGGGGCACTAACACTAACAGGAAGGAACGCCGCATAGGTGGGCAAAATTACAGCCCTTCGTTCCGCGCGGCTTCTGCTTCAGTCTCCTGCGCGACTTCCGCGCCCAGGTAGCGGTCGATGACGCCGTGCGCCACGTACAGCACCGGCGTCAGGGCCACGGCCGCCACGAATTTGTAGAAATAGTTGATCGTGGCCACCTGCAAGACCAGCTTCAGCGGCCAGTTGCCGAAGAGGTGGAAGGCAATGACGAGGACTACGAAGGAGTCAATCAGTTGCGAAACCAGCGTTGAGCCGGTGGCCCGCAGCCAGATATACTTCTCGCCTGTCAGGCGCCGGAACCAGGTGAAAACGGTGGCGTCGATCACCTGCCCGACCAGAAACGCCGTCAGTGAACCGGCGATGATGCCCAGGCCCTGCCGGAAAATGGCGCTGAAGGCCAGGTTGATATTGAGCGGCTGGCCGGCCGCGTCCTTGTTGTTGAGTTCGAGCCAGAACGCCGCGGGTGGCAGGTGCGTGACGGTGGTGATGATCAGGAAGGCGTACAGAATCAGCCCTGCCGTGAGCCACGAGACGCGCACCACGCCGGCCTTGCCGAAGTACTCGTTGATGATGTCGGTGGTGACGAAAACCACCGGCCAGATGATGACCCCCGCCGTGAGGTTGAAGTCGAGCGGATCGGAGCCAAAGACCCGCAGCCCCGCGCCGCGCGTGCCGAGCAGGCTTTCCAGGGAGAAAATCTTGACGCCGATAATCTCCGCCAGCAGCGCGTTGGTGATGAAGATGCCGCTCAGCACCAGCAGAAGCCGGGCTTTTTTGGGGGAAAGGTCCAAGTGGTTGATCGTTTTTGGTTTTTGGTTTTCAGGTTTTGTTCTCAAACCAGCAACCAGAAACAAGTTCTACTCCTTCACCGGCGCCGGCAGGATATCGGCCACGATGCTGACCTCTTTGCCTTCCACGGCAAGCTGCGTGTTCGGAAACACGGCGCGGGCTTCTTCGAGCAGCGGTTGCAGGTCGGCGTAGCGGGCCGAAAAATGGCCGATCAGGAGCCGCCGCACACCCGCGCGCCGGGCGAGGGTGGCCGCCTGGTGGGCGGAAGAGTGGCCGGTCTGCTCGGCCCGGTCGGCTTTGTCGTGCAGGAAGGTGGCTTCGTGGTAGAGCAGGTCGGCGCCCGCCACGAGGGGGATGAGTTCCTCCCGAAAGCGCGAGTCGGCGCAATAGGCGTAGCACCGGGCGCGCGACGGTGGCGCCGTGACATCCTGGTTGCGGACCAGCACCGCCCCGGTGTCGGGGTCGAGCAGGTCGTACCCGTGTTTGAGGGCCACGAGCTGAGCCGGCTTGAGACCAGCCGGCAATACTTCCTTGCGCAGGTGGCGGAGCTTGGGTTTTTCGCGAAACAGGAAGCCGCAGCACGGAATGCGGTGGTCGGCGGGCAGCGAATGCACCGTCAGGCGGGCATCCTCGAAGAGCAGGCCGTGGCGGGTGGTATCCACGGCGTGGAATTCCAGCGGGTAGTTGAGGGCGCCGCCCGAGTGGCGGAAGATTTCGGTCAGAATAATGCCCAGGCCGGCCGGGCCGTAGATATGCAGCGTGGAGGTGCGCCCTTGCAGGTGCATTGTGCTGAGCAGGCCCGGTAAGCCAAAATAATGGTCGCCGTGCAGGTGGCTGATGAAGACGTGCGTGATTCGCTGGGGCCGAACCCGCTCTTCGAGGAGCCGCTTTTGGGTGCCTTCGCCGCAGTCGATCAGCGCTACCCAGTTGCCCACTTCCAGTATCTGCGCCGTGGGGTGGCGCGTCAGCGTAGGCGTAGCCGAGGCGGAGCCGATGATGCGGAGGGCAAATTCCATAGAAGCGCAAGCAGAAGGACAGACAGCGAAAGGGACCGCGCGTGGCGGATAGCGAAAAGTCACCTGCTCCGGCAGGACAACCTTCAAGCCAGTCGCTTTTTTTTCAAGACCAGGCCGAAGCCGTCACCGGCAGGCGGCTGGCCCGTACCACAAGGATGCAGAACCAGGGGACGTGGTAACCCAACGGGGCGAATTTGAATGAGCGATTGACTGATTTTTGATTGAGTGATTGGTCCGTAAAAAATCACTCACAGGACTTACGCAACAGATGCTCTTTAGAGCAGTTTCGCGCAGCGTTTCGCGGAGTTTTACGCGGAGTTGCGCAGCGCCAAGCCCGTTTTTGAATCAAAAAGACCGGACCAGACGGCCGTTTACGTAAGTCCTGACTCAGTCATTCAGCCCACTCAGTCGTTCAGTCATTTAACCGGTCCGCCAAATGTCAGGGAGGCCCAGGTGCTGCGCCAGTCGGCTACGGCAGTATTGTGATGCGGCCGCATTTGCACCGCGCTCAGCAGGACGGACGTGCAGGCGCTGATCCGGAAACCGATGCGGCCCCGGGCGTCGGCGCGGCGGGTACGCAGGTTGCCGGTGCGTCCGCCGGCCTTTTCCCAGATCTGCACCAGCGTTCCGGCCGAGGGCTTGCCGTTGGCCAGCACGCGCACCACCAGCGAGTCGCCGACGAGCAGCCGGTAGGGGTTGCGCTCGGGGATCAGTTCCAGCGGATGGCCAATCCGGTGGCGCCAGGTCGTATCAGCGGCCAGCGGAAGGGCGGCGGGAGCGCCCACCAGCACGATGGTTTTGGCGCAGCGCCGGTAGGCTTCGCGGCCCGGCGTATCGGTTTCTTTGCGCAGCGCGCGCAGCGCGATGACGGAATCCAGGCCCTTAGCTTTCAGGTGTTCGGTGAAGTCGAAGCCATCCAGCGAAGCCACGATTTCGTAGCTTTTCATCCCGATCACGTGGGTGCCGGGCGTCGTCAGCGAGAGGGTCGTGCTCAGGGTATCGCCGCCGCGCGCCACCTTGCTCAGGTCGAGGTCGGCGGACGGCGACGTGTGCGTGATCTGCTCGATATTGCGCGAACGGCCGGGCCACTGGTCCCCGTCGAAATTATCGCCCGCCCAGCGGCCGATCCAGAGTTGCGCGCCGGTCGGCAGCACGTAACGCAGCGGCGCCAGCCAAACTTCCCGGCTCAGGGCGGGCAGCACCAGGCTGGCCAGCCCCAGGGCCATCAGGACCCCCGCCCTGCGGCGGATGGTTTGTTTCGACGGAGGGACGGAAGACATTGGAACAGGATAAAAAAGGCGGAAAATAGGACTAAATGGAGTGTGTAGGGCCCAGTAACGCCCTTGATTGATTTTGCTAAGGTACTAATCCGGGAAAGGATTTCGACGTTTGGCCAAAAATAAGCGGTTAGCGACCAGTTGTAAGCCTCAAGCTTCAAGCCAATTACCTGATAGACAGGCGAAAGGCCGAAGGCTAATTGTTTAAAACGCAGCGTTCCGGAGGCAGCGACTCCGGCAACTCAAAAAAGCCCGGCCCGCTGTCGGCGCCGGGCTGTGCTACGAACACAGCGTCAGCGCCGGCGGCGGGCCGGGCAAAGAAAAACAAAACGGAGAGAGGCTATTCCTTGTCCGTCAGATCGCGCTCGATTTCGTGCAGGAACACGCGGTCGATGGCTTCCGTGACGGTGGGCAGGATATGCAGCACCGATTCGAGCTTGGAAATCGTGATCAGTTTCAGCACGTGGTCCTGCAAACCCGTTAGTACCAGCATTCCGCCGGTGGAGTTGCAGAGGCGGTTGGCAATCAGGATCGAGCTGAGGCCGGACGAGTCGGTGTATTTTACATTCGACATATCCAGAATCAAGTTGGAAATGCCTTCCGCATTGAGCTTGACGAACTCCGATTTCAGGTCCGGAGCAATCGAGGTGTCGAGTTTTTTCTCGTCCACGGTCACGATGGTGTAGTTCTCTTTCTTGTCAATGCTGTACTTCATCGGGGCGGAGCGGAATAAACGGGTGAAGCGGCGGGGCGGCTCAGGAAGGTAAGGCGCGGCCCAGCCAGGGTTGAAATCTAGGGTTTGGGGGGGCGAAGGTAACCCGCCGCGCAAAAACTTGCCACCGGAACGACGAAAAAGTGGCTAATGGTGCCCGGCAGCAACTGCCTGTACCCAGGTCCGCAGGTGGCGCTCGATGCGGGTGGCCGGGTCGAGCGTCGCATCTGAACCCGTCGCGGGTTGGAAAGTTTGCCCGGTAAGCTGCTCAAACAGTTCGACGTACCGCTGGCTGATTTCCTGCACCCAGGCATCGGTCATCGGCGGGGGCGTCTGGCCAGCGTGCCCCTGGAAACCCTGGGCCAGCAGCCATTCGCGCACAAACTCTTTGGAAAGCTGCCGCGGCGCTTCGCCCCGGTCGCGGCGGTCGGCGAAATCGTCGGCGTAGCAGTAGCGCGACGAGTCGGGGGTGTGAATTTCGTCGATCAGCCGGATGGTGCCGTCCTGTGTGTCGTAGCCGAACTCGTACTTGGTGTCGAGCAGCACTAGCCCGCGCGCCGCCGCCAGGGCGGTGCCCCGCTGAAACAGCGCGTGCGTGTAGGCTTCGAGCTGGGCGTAGTCGGTTTCGCTGACCAGTCCCTGGGCCAGGATTTCGGCCCGGCTGATGTCCTGGTCGTGGCCAGCGTCGGCTTTGGTGGTGGGCGTCAGGATCGGGCCCCCGGGCAGCGCATCGTAGGGGCGCAGGCCGTCGGGCAGGGATTCGCCGCAGAGGGTGCGCCCACCGGCCTGGTAAGTGCGCAGGGCGTGGCCGGCGAGGTAGCCCCGGATCACCATTTCCACCCGAAACGGGGCGCAGGCGCGGCCCACCGTCACGCAGGGGTCGGGCTGGGCCAGCACCCAGTTGGGCACCAGATCAGCCGTTGCGGCCAGGTGGAAAGCGGCCAGTTGGTTCAGTACCTGTCCTTTGTGCGGAATGGCGCGCGGCAGCACCACGTCGAAGGCCGAGATGCGGTCGGTGGCCACCATCGCCACGCGGTGGTTTTCGAGGGTGTACACGTCGCGCACCTTGCCCCGGTAGAAGCCGGTCTGACCGGGGAGCGTGAAAGCGGTTTCGGCCAGGGCCGGGGCGAGTACAGGCATTGGGAGCGCGGCGGAAGTGGTGCCGGCCCCAAAGGTCGGGGCAAAACCGCATTGCGTCCGTACCCGAAAAACGGCTTACATTGGGCCACCGTTTCCCCGGCATTTTCCCGCAACAGTCCGATGAAAAAGCTTTTCCTGACGCTGGCCGTGGCCCTGAGCGCCCTGACGGCATCCGCCCAGACCGTTTTCGCCCCGGCGGGGGCGGAGTGGTGGTACGAACAGTTCTCCATCGGCGGCCCCGGCTATGTGCGCGCTTTCGTGGCCGGCTCGATGAACTATCAAGGTACGCCGTGTGCCGTGGTGCGGCTCGACCAATGGAATGGCTACCCGACCGGGCCGGGGCAGGTGCAGTGGCAACACGCTGGTTTGACGAACGATACCCTCCTTTTTGCCACGGCCGGCGATGTGGTGCTGGGCGCGCGAAAAGGCGAACCACTCACGCCGCTGCTGGACTTTAGCCGGCCGGTCGGCTCCGCGACCCGGATGCAGGTTCCTACTGACTGCCCTAATTGGGCGGGGGAGGAGGTTGACTTGGCAATAGATTCCCTTTATACCTTAACGCGTCAGGGCGTAGCTCTGCGGGTGCAGGCGATGGGCGCTCATAGCCTCAGCCCTGCCCAATCGGGTGCATACTACGTTTTTCAAACCTACATCGGGCCGGTGACCGAGCGTTTAGGTTTTCCGAATACGCTATTTTTCCCGTGGATGATTTGTGGTACTGACGTCGATACCTACCGGCTGGTGTCTTACGCTGATACGCAACTGACTTACGGCACCCGCCCCACCATCGTGCTGGCCACCGTCGCCGACTTACCCGAAACCGCCCTCACGGTAGCTCCCAACCCCTCGGCTACGGGCCGCTTCCAGCTCACCGGTACCGCCCTAACGTACACCGTCTTCGATGCCCTGGGGCGACGGGTGCAGACCGGCGCCACCGCGCCCGCCGCGACCGAGCTGGACCTGAGCGCCCGCCCCGCCGGCCTCTACGTGCTGCGCGCTACGGATGCCGCCGGGCGTGGCCTGACGCGGCGGCTGGTGCGGGAGTAGTTCAACCCCGTCTCGAATAATTTACGGGAAGCCGCCCGGGTTGCTTCTCCCGGAGGCTTTACTTTCAGTCCATCACCTTCCAATTGTTTCGATGAAAAAGCTTTTCCTGACCCTGGCCGTGGCCCTGAGCGCCCTGACGGCGCCTGCCCAAACGGTTTTCGCCCCGGCGGGGGCCGAGTGGTGGTACGGGATGGTGAACGTGGGCGGCCCCGCCTACGTGCGCGCCTTCGTGGCCGGCTCGATGAACTATCAAGGTACGCCGTGTTCGCTGGTGCGCCTTGACGTATGGTATGGCGCTCCGACCGGGCCGGGGCAGGTCCAGTGGCAACACGCTGGCCTGACGAACGATACGCTCCTTTTCGCTACGGCTGGCGATGTCGTACTGGCGGCTCATCACGGGCAGACGCTCCAGCCGCTGCTGGACTTTGGCCGGCCCGTCGGCTTCTCGACCCGGATGCAGGCTCCTACTAACTGCCTTGGTGTTGGTTCTGGTACCGGGGAGGAGGTTGATCTAGTGATAGATTCCGTGTATAATTTGACTCGTCAGGGTGTAGTACTGCGGGTGCAGGCGGTGAGTGCCCATACGCTCATCTCTGGTGGCCCACGAGCGTCTTCCGTTTTTAACGCATACACTGGGCCGGTGACCGAACGCTTGGGCTTTCCTTATACGCTGCTTTTTCCGGGACTGCTTTGTGGTACTGATCCCGATACCTACCGGCTGGTGGCCTACTCCGACGCGCAACTGACTTACGGCACCCGCCCCTCGGCCATACTGGGTCTGGCCGCCAACTTGCCCGAAACCGCCCTCACGATAGCCCCCAACCCCTCGGCTACGGGCCGCTTCCAGCTCACCGGTACCGCCCTAACGTACACCGTTTTCGACGCGCTGGGGCGCCGGGTGTTGACCGGCGCCACCACGCCCGCCGCTACTGATTTGGACCTGAGCGCCCGCCCCGCCGGCCTCTACGTGCTGCGCGCCACGGATGCCGCCGGGCGCGGCCTGACGCGGCGCCTGGTGCGGGAGTAGGCTTTACCCGCCGCCCGGTTCCTCGCGCCCGACCTTTGCGTTCCGATGCGCTACCTCGACCCCAAAAATGATCTGACCTTCAAGAAGGTCTTTGGTAACCACCCGCACCTGCTGCGGAGTTTTCTGAACGCGCTGCTGCCGCTGGAAGAAGGGCAGTTGATCGAATCGCTCGACTACCTGCCGGCCGATATGGTGCCGCCGGTGCCGGGCCTGAAAAACTCCATCGTCGATGTGCGCTGCACCGATAACTCCGGGCGGCAGTTCATCGTGGAGATGCAGATGCTCTGGACCGATTCCTTCAAGGCGCGGGTGCTGTTCAATGCGTCGAAGGCTTACGTCAATCAATTGCAGCGGGGCGGCGCTTACGAGGCGCTACAGCCCGTGTACGCGTTGAGTCTGATCGATCAGATTTTTGAGCCGACTTCGCCGGAATACTACCATCACTACCGCTTCGTCCATACCCTGGAATCCGATAAACGCATCGAGGGGCTGGAGCTGATTTTCGTGGAACTGCCCAAGTTTGCCGCCTCCCAGATGCTGGGCAAGCGGATGCACGTGCTGTGGCTGCGGTATATGACCGAAATTCAGGATCAGATCGAAGCCATTCCGGCGGAGCTGTTGGCCGATCCGGACCTGGAGGAGGCCGTCGAGTACCTGCGGGAGTCGGCCTTCACGCAGGCGGAACTGTTGGGCTACGACCGTTATTGGGATGCCGTCAGCTCCGAACGAACCCGCCTCAGCGACTCGCTGCGCGCCGGCTTGACCAAAGGCCGTGCGGAAGGACGCCAGGAAGGCCGCGAGGAAGGGCTAGCGGAAGGCATCGCGCGGGGCAAGCAGGAAGCCACCCGCGAATTGGTGCAGCGGCTGCGGACGATGGGCCTGGATGCCGAAACGATCCGGGCCGCCACGGGGCTGACGGAACGCGAAATCCGGTCGCTGGGGGGCGAGTAGCGCGCGTTCCCGCCGGGACAGCCCGCTGGGCGCGCGTTGGGCGTCGGAGGCGGACCTTTGTTGTGGCCGGGGGCGGGCGACCTCTTGTTCGCCTTTCGTCTGCCCTCAACCGCTGCTTCACCACCATCCGACCCATCTTTCCTAATGTGCGGTATTGCCCTGCTTCGCCTTCGCCAACCTCTGGCCTTTTACCAGGAAAAATACGGCTCGGCGCTCTACGGCGTCAATAAGCTCTACCTGCTGATGGAAAAGCAGCACAACCGGGGCCAGGACGGCGCGGGCGTGGCGAGCATCAAGATCGAAGTCGAACCCGGGATCGAGTACCTGACCCGCTACCGCTCCATCAAGCAGCGGGCGTTGCACGACATTTTCGGGCGCGTCGGGAAGCAGCTCGACAAGCTCCGGCGGCGCCACCCGGAGCGCGCCCAGGACCCCGAATGGCTCAAACGACACCTGCCGCTGCTCGGCGACGTGTATATGGGCCACCTGCGCTACGGCACCCACGGCACCAACTCGCTGAATACCTGCCACCCGCGCGTTCGGGAGAACAACTGGCGCTCGCGGTCGCTGGCGGTGGCCGGCAACTTCAATATGACGAACGTCGATGAGCTGTTCGACCGCCTCACCGACCTCGGCCAGCACCCGCGCCAGACCGGCGATACGATCACGGTGCTCGAAAAAATCGGCCATTTTCTGGACGAAGAAAATCAGGCGCTCTTCAGCCGCTACAAATACGAAGGCCACGAAAACGCCACCATTTCGCCGCTCATCGAAGCCAACCTCGACCTGCAACGGGTGCTTCAGCGCGCCTGCAAGGACTTCGACGGCGGTTATGCTTTGGCCGGCCTGACGGGCTACGGCGCAGCCTTCGTGGTGCGCGACCCCCACGGCATCCGGCCCGTGTACTACTACCACGACGACGAGGTGGTGGTGGTGACGAGCGAGAAACCGGCCATCAAAACGGCCTTCGGCGTGGCCTACGACCAGATTCGGGAGCTGACGCCCGGTGCGGCGCTCATCATCGAAAAGGACGGTTCGTTCCGCGAAGTCGAGATTCAGCAGCCCGCCCCGGCGCGGCTCTCCTGCTCCTTCGAACGCATCTATTTCTCGCGCGGCAACGACCCGGACATCTACACCGAGCGCAAGGAAATGGGGCGCCTGCTGACGGCTCCGATCCTGGAAGCCATCGGCGGCGACCTCGAAAACACGATCTTCTCGTACATCCCCAACACCGCCGAAACCGCCTGGCTGGGGCTGATGCAGGGAATGGAAGACTACCTGGCCGGGCAGCGAGTGGCGAGTAACGAGTTGCGCGTTTCGAGTGACGAGTTGCGCGTTGCGAGTAGCGCGTTGCGTGTTGCGGGTGACGAGTTGCGCGTTGCGGGTGACGAGGTACGAGTGGCGGGTGACGAGGTACGAGTGGCGAGTGGCGAGTGGCGAGTGGCGAGTGGCGAGGGCGATTCGGAACTCGAAACGCGAAACTCGCAACTCGAAACTCGAAACTCGCCACTCGAAACTCGCCACTCGAAACTCGAAACTTCCATCCGCCCCCGCGCTGAAAAGCTGGTGATCAAGGACGTGAAGCTGCGCACGTTCATCACCGACAATGCCCACCGCGACGACCTGGTATCGCACGTCTATGATACCACCTACGGCGTCGTGCGCCCCGGCGTGGACCGCGTCGTGGTGCTGGATGACTCCATCGTGCGCGGCACGACGCTCGAAAAGAGCATTATCCGCCTCCTCGACCGGTTGCAGCCGAAGGAAATTATCATCGTTTCCTGCGCGCCGCAGATTCGGTACCCGGACTGCTACGGCATCGATATGAGCAACCTGCGCGAGTTCGTGGCCTTCCGGGCGCTACTCTCGCTGCTGACTTCCAGCGGCCAGGACCACCTGCTGGCCGAAACCTACGCCCTGGTGCAGGCCGCCGACCGCGCCGGAACCCTCGCCGCCCACAACCACGTGGCCGACCTCTACGCCCGGTTCACCGACGACGAGATCAGCGCCGAAATCGCTCGCCTCGTCACGGCCCCCGATGTGCGGGCCACCGTGCGCGTCATTTACCAGACCATCCCCGACCTGCACCGCGCCTGCCCCCACCACCTCGGCGACTGGTACTTCACCGGCCGCTACCCCACCGCCGGCGGCGCGCGGGTGGTCAACCGGGCCTTCCTGAATTTCCACGAAAACCGGGGCGGAAGGGCGTATTAGCCTGGTTTCGCCGGCGCCTGACGGGCCGTAGAGACGCCTCCTGGCGTCTCTTGTCTCCTGCCTTTTGCCTGTGTAGAAAGACGCCAGGAGGCGTCTCTACTTCCTCACGGCACCAGCGTCAGGTACACCGGGAAGTGGTCGGAACACCCGCCCAGGTACTTGCGGCCGATGTACGTGCCGAGCGGTTCGCCGGGGAACTTAGGCTGCGGATTGGTCAGGCGCTCCGGCGAATAGATGGCCGCCGAACCGGGTCGAAACCGTAGCCCCGGCCCCTGCGCCAGGCCCGGCGAGAGGAGCATCATATCGAACACGTCGGGGCGGCTGCGGTAGTACATCGTGCCCTTGCCAGCCACCTGAAGGTCGTAATAGGCATTGTAAAGCTTGCCTTTGGGCAGGTTTTTCAGGTCCGGCGAACTGTTGAGCAGTTGCACGACGGCCGTATCGGTGGGCGCATCGTTGAGGTCGCCCATCAGCACGATCCGCGCTTGCGGGTCGGCTTTGAGCTGTTCGTCGATCACGCGGCGGGCCTGGCGCGCGGCGGCATAGCGCCGGTTCACCGACTTCCGCCCGCTGCGCCTGGACGGCCAGTGCCCCACCATCAGCGTCAGGGGGGTACCGTTGAGCTGGCCGTCCACCACCAGAATATCGCGGGTGCCCATCGTGGTGTCGGGCAGCGCGATGGGGACGCTGCGCTGCGCCGTCGGCGTAAACCGTTCGGGCTTGTAGAGCAGGGCCACATCGATGCCGCGCGGGTCGGGCGAGTCGAAATGCACGATGCTGTAGTGCCGCCCGGCGATGGCCGGCTCCTTCACCAGATCTTCCAGCACCTGGCGGTTTTCCACTTCCGCCACGCCCAGCACATCGAGGCCAGCCGCGCCGCCGATTTCCGCAATCACCGAGGCCAGGCGTTCGAGCTTGATGTGGTAGCGTTCGTCGCTCCATTGCAAGCGGGCGCCGGGCAGAAAATCTTTATCGTCGGTTTTGGGGTCGTCCTGGGTGTCGAACAGGTTTTCGAGGTTGTAGAACCCCACCGTAACCGGGGCATCGGGCCGGGTGGGGGCCGTATTGATGCTGACGGCGGGCGCCAGTTTCGGCGGCGTGGGTTGGCCGGAGCGGCAACCAGGCGCGGCCAGTACGGGCAACAGCAGCAGGGCCGACAGGTAGGGCCAGCGCCCGGAAAAAGGAATATACATCAGCAGGAGGGAAGGTAAGACGGCGAAGAAGCGGCGCTGTGATCAGCGCGCAAGTTCCGGCCAAAGGGCGGCATTTGCCCCGTGCTGCGCTTCATCATTCCGTAATCTGGGGCGCGGGCGCGGGGTCGGGGTCGGGGGGCAGCGCCGCCAGCCGTTCGGCCAGCACTTCGGCCTCGCGCTCCAGGCCGGCGATGCGGGCTTCGAGCAGGGCCTGCGCGCCGGGGCCGCACACCTGTTCCAGCGCCTGGAGGGCCTCGCCTTCCAGCAGGGCCAGCCAGTTTTCTTCGTGGGCGGGGTTTGCCACCGGGCCTTCGTAGGCCCGCAGGGCGGGCAGCGCCGCGAGGCGGGCCAGGTACGGCGCGGCCTGCCGGCGCAAGGCTTCCAGCTCGTAGCGCAGCCGGTTGGCGTGGTGGCGGCAATAGCGCAGGCGGTCTTCCAGCGGTTTGCGCGGCATCGGCGGCGGTGGCAACGGCGGCGGGCCGGGGTAACTGGTGCCGTCCGGGCGCAGCACCTTGCCCCGCACGGCCAGCATCAGGCGCCCGTCCGGCAGCCAATGGTCGTGCGGCAGGCTGCGGCCCTTCGATTCGACCTGCGCCAGTGTCTCGCGGGTGACGCCGAGCCACGATGCTAGGCGTTGTTGGGTCAGCCCTAACAGGGCACGGGTAGAAGCCATCGGGGTGAGTAGGGGAGAAAAGTGTCACAAACTAAGCAGTCAGGTGCCAAGTTGTGACACGCCCTGCTGTCACAAACCTGCAAGTCACAAAATAGTTTGTGACATCCGAAATTGTGACACTGCCGCTGGCCGCTGCCGTCCGGCCCCCGCCCCACGTTATCATTTCGTTACGGTGGTGGCTGCCACCCGGCTTTGAACGAACTTTGCGGCCCGGCGCAGGCTTTTTGCCGGCGCCGCTCTTCCTTCCCGCGGGCACAAGCTGACTCCTAGGCCGGTTTTCTTCACCTATTTCCTCTGCGCACATGCAGCACCTCTTCTTTTCGCGTCCAATTCATTTACTGACCCGCGTGGCGCCCCTGCTGGCGGCGCTGGTTTTTGCGCCGCTGGTGGGGTGGGGGCAGAGTACGACGATTGTAATCAGTCAGGTTTTCGGGGCTGGTGGTAACAACACGACTTCTTCGTACCGCAACGATTATGTCGAACTCTTCAACAAGAGTGCCTCCACCGTCAGTCTGAACGGTTACACGCTGCAATATGCCAGCGCATCGGGCGCTTTCTCAGTTATTGTTACTTTCACGTCTTTACAAAGCATCGCGGCCGGGAAGTATTTTCTGGTCCAACTAGCTAGTGGAGGTAATGCCACCCCTCCAACTATTCCTACAGCCGACGCCAGCGGCGCTCAGAACATTTCGGGAACTGATGGCAAACTGACGCTGGCTAACAATTCGACGGTGGTCACTTCCGCTAGTGATGCGAATGTGATTGATTTTGTCGGTTATGGCACCGCCAACGCCCGTGAGGGGGCCAGCTCCTCTAATAACGCCCCGGCACCCAGCAATACTACCGCCATTCTCCGCGCCGGTAGCGGCTGCACGGATACTAACGTGAACAGCGCGGACTTCGCTGCTGGCGCCGCCAACCCGCGCAACTCTTCTACGGCGGCCAATACGTGCGTTTCCAACACCATCACCGCCCCCGCCGTCGCCTCCGGCCTGCCCGCCTGCGTGACGGCCGCAACCGGTGGGGCGCTCGGCAATATCACGTTCACTTCGGCAGGGGCGGGCTTTACGGGTTCGGTGACGTACACGGCGCAGCTTTCGAACGCCAGCGGCTCTTTCGCCTCGCCGGTCACGCTCGGTTCCGTGACCAACAGTGCCGGGCCGGGGGCCTACACCATCACCGGGGCCACGGTGCCGGCTAACACGGCCTCGGGTACGGCCTACGCCGTTCGGGTCGTCACGACCTCGCCGGCCGTGACGGGTTCTTCGCTGACGGCGCAAACCATCGCGCGCTACACCGTCGCCGTCACGCCCGCTGGCGCACAAACCATCCCCGTTGGCGGCGGCGGCGGCGCCCTACTGACGGCCGCGCCGGCTGGCTCCGGCACGGCCACCGTTTCGTGGCGCTACGCCACGATGAGCGGCGGCGCCACCACGGCGGTCGCCAGCGCCGCTACCGGCACCACGTACACGCCCACGGGCACCGACTTCCCCGGCGCCGGCACCTACTTTCTGGTGGCCCGCTCCGTCACGACGGGCACCGCCTGCGGCACCACCCAAACGGTGGAAAGCAACGAGGTGACGATCAACGTATCGGCCGCGCCCGTCATTACCCTCGGCGGCACTTTGCCACTGGCAGCCTTCAACGCCCTGGCCGGCGCCGTATCAGCCGCGCAGACCTACACGGTGAGCGGTTCAAATCTGAGCGGCACGACGGGCATCACCGTGACCCCGCCCGCCAACTATGAGATCGCCTTTGGTGCTGTGCCCGGTACTTACTTCACCACGGCGCAAACTATTGCGCAAACCAGCGCCAACACCGTCGCTACCACCACGGTGAACGTCCGGCTGACCAACACCGCCGCCACTAATACGGGCCTCTTCGTAACCAACGCCAGCACCCCTGCCACCCAGCAGGACGTCGCCGTGGCCGGCACCGTGGTCGCCGAACCTACCATCGCCCCCACCGTGAGCGCCGGCACCCCCGGCACCACCACCGTGACGCTGACCATCGGCGGCGGCAACGGCACGAAGCGCCTCGTCATCGTGCGGCCGGCGGCCAACGGCGCCTTAACGCCCACTGACCAGATCACCTATGCCGCCAACCTCGCCTACGGCACGGTGGCGACGAACTCAACCACCGGCACCAACAACTTCGTGATCGTGGCGGGCACTGCCACCACGGCCAACGTTACGGGCCTGGCCCCCGGAGTAGCCTACGTGGCCGATGTGTACGCCTACAACGAAGGCACCGTGGCGGGCTTCGAGAACTACTTCACCACGTCGGGAACGCCGGCCACCTTTACTACCACCACCGGGCCGTGTGTGACCGGCGGCGATTTTGATTCGGGCGTCTTTCCAACGGGCTGGGACCGTAGCAGCGTCGCGGCGATCTCGTTCAATTCCTCTAACGCGGCTAACGGAACTGCCAGCGGCGGGTCAATGGGGGCCGCCAATACATCGTGGATTACGACTAACGTAGCCACGAATCCTTCGCAGGTATCGTTCTATCTAGGTGTAACGACTAATGTTAACGCCCGCGTGATGGCGGTTCAGGTTTCTACGGCCGCGCAAACCGGCCCGTTTACGACTGTTAAGACCTTCGCGCACAACGCTAGTGGCGATGTTATACTAGCCGACGGTACTTATAATCAGTACACAGTCGATCTGTCGCTGTATAATTCTTCCTCAACGGTCTGGATTCGGTTTGAGCGGACCACTGGCTCATCCACTTCGGCCTTCCGGCTTGATGAGATTCAGGTAACCTGCGGCCCGCTCACGGCCAACACGACGGTGGGCACGGTTTCGCCGACGTCGAATTGCGTGGCCGGCGCCGGGGCCAACATCACCATTCCGTTCACGGTCACCAACGGGCCGTTCAATTCGGGCAACGTGTTGACGGCGCAGCTATCCGATGCTAGTGGCTCATTTACGACGCCCGCCAACAACACCGCGCTGGCCACGGTCAGCACCACCAGCAATACCGTGAGCGGAACGTTGGTGGCCACAATTCCGAACACCGTAGCGGCTGGCACCGGCTACCGCGTTCGGCTGCTGGGCACCGACCCCGTTGCCACGGGCACGGCCAACGCGGTGGGCAACGCCTTGACGGTCGTGCAGCCACCCGCCGTCACCACGGTTACGTTGACGGGTACTACCACGCACTCGTTCTGCGCTACGACGGGCACGGTGAGTACGCAAGGAGCTATCGGGCGCACCATCGGCACACTGGTGCCTGGCGTGACCTACTCCACGGCCTGGAAGCGCGGCCCCGTGGGGGGCGGCGGGCCGTACAACACGACCGTCTCAACGGCCACTTCTTACACGCCTGCCGCCAACAATTTCGGTAACGTGGCGGGCACCTACAGCCTGATCGCCGAGGTCACGGCCGACTGCGGCAACGTGGTTAGTACCAGTTCACCGGCCACCATTACGTTGCTCCCGAATACGCCCATCGCGGGGGTGCGCCAGGGCAGCACTGATTACGCGTCGGGCGGCACGGCCTACCCTTTCGGCTCGGTGGCGTGGGGCGCTCCTTCGGGCGCCATCACGTTCACCCTTCGCAACACCGGCTGCGCTGCGCTCACCCTCGATCTGGTAACCAACCCCCTGACCACCACTGGCGATTACAGCGTCACGCAGCCGCTCAGCAGCAGCATAGCAGCTGGCGGGTCTACCACCTTCACGGTCACGTTCGCGCCCACCGGCTTGGGTACCCGCACGGGCACGGTCTCGATTCCGTCGAACGACCCCGCCGCGCCCTACGTGCTGAACCTGACCGGCACGGGCACGCCGTCGAACCTCTCGGATGTGATTACGTCGACCGCGCCGGGCTTTACATACAACACCACCGGCATCGACTACGCCAGCAAGCAGGGTATGACAGTGTTTGCGAACGCCGACAATGCCCTTAACGAAGTGGTGTACCGCCTGACGGTGCGCGACGGCGGCGGCACCACCGATGCCGACAACCTGCCGACGATTCTGGATGGGCTGACGATCAACGTCACGCAGGGCGGCGTGACGGGCGCGGCTTCTATTGGCGCGGCCACCCTCTTCACCACCTCCAACGGCGTAGCCGGGCAGGCCCTGGTGAATACTGGCGCCGGTACGCTCACGTTCAGCGGACTGGTGAACTACCAGACCACGACGCTCGGCCTCGGCAACGCCAACCGCGTCTCGACCCTCACCGACGGCGGCGCGTTCGACCTGATTCTGCGCGTCACGTTCACCACCACGGCTACGGATGGCCAGCAGTTGCGCTTCTCCGTGGCAAACGCCTCGGCGGTAGCGGGCGGCTCGAATACGTCTTCGACGTTCATCACTACCGGCACGGCGGTTTCAACCAACGCGGCGGGCGCTAACGTTATCAACGTCATCGCCACGAAGCTGGTGTACAGCCCGGCCGTGGTGACGACGGGCGTCGTCAACGCCGACTTCGGCGTGACGGTAGTGGCGCAGGACGTCAATAACAATGCTGATACGGATTTCAAGAACCTGGCAGGTGTCATCAGCGTGCCGAGCGTGACGCTGACGCGTGGCGCGGGCACGGGCACGTTCTCGTCGGTGCTGAACCCGACGCTGACGAGAACCCTGACCGGCGGCACCGCCGCCTGGACCGACGTGCGTTACGACGTCGTGGAAAACGGCGTCGGCCTGCTGACCACCAATACCGGCGGGCTGGCCAATGCCTCGGCCACCATCAACTTCATCGCCTTCAATGGCCATCTGTGGGTGGGCGCGAGCGGCGGGTCGTGGTACGTAGCCAGCAACTGGTCGAAGAACACCGTGCCCACCGCTACCGACGATGTGCGCCTCGACAACTCCAGCGTCAGCGGCTCCTACTCGGTCAGCATCGCTACGCCGAACTCGGCTGGCGGCACGGCGCTGGCGCGGACGCTGCAAGTGGGCTACGGGGGCAATACCAACACCATCACGCTCAATATTAGCGGCGGCGGCGGTTCCGTGGACGACAACCTGCGCGTCGGCCCGGCCAGCGGCGGCACGGCGCTGCTCATCGCCGATGGCGGTGTGGTGGACAACAGCACCAACGCCAGCGGTGGGGGCAATGCGGGCGTCGATTTCGCATCTACCGCCGACACCTGGGAAATGACCGGTACCGGGCGGTACCGCCACAGCCAGAACGCCGGTGACGCTTATCCCGGCCTGGGCAGCAATAAGGCCGTCTTTGCCGCTACCAGCACCTTCGAAGTAGCCAATTCGGCTTCATCGTGGCACGGCACCGGTGGCGGGCTTGCGCGCATCAAAAATTACGGCAACCTGACGATCACGAACCCTACGTCGTTCGCGTTCGGCACGGCGCTCAACTCTGTCGATTCCCTCATCGTGAAGGGGAATTTGGCGCTGAGCGGCTCGACGGCGATCGTCTCCGTGTCCAACGACGAAACCAGCCAGATCCGCCTGCGCGTGAAGGGCAACCTGACTACCACCAACCCGGCGCTGGTGGTTTCCAACGACGGCCCCTCGCCGGTGAATAGCCTGATCGTGGAAGGCAACGTGACGACGACGGTCGGTGGCCTGATCCGGGGTACCGTCAACCAGACTGGCGCCCAGAGCCGCACCATCGTGGGCGGCTCGTTCAGTGCCCTCTACGAAGCTAACCAGACGGCCGACGAGCTGCTCTTCACCACCATTCGCAGCACCGGCGGCAACACGGCGCCCGCCACCCTTACGTTGGCAACCAATAGCCGGCTGCGCTTCCTGAAAATCTACAAGGAAGTGGTGCTGGGCGCCAACGTGGCCAACCCCAGCGGGCAAGGCTCCATCACCGCCACCGTGGAAAGCGGCGGTACCCTCGACTTCGGCGGCGCCACCGTGCGCACCGTGGGCGGCAACGGCTCTTTCGAGCTGAAAGACGGCGGGACGCTCAAAATCAACTCGCCGGACGGCATCATTAAAGCGGCTGGCGCCACCACCGGCAACGTGCAGACGGCGGGCGTTCATACCTTCCCCAACGGTACGGCCCTGCTGCCCACCACGTACTGGTACACCGGCACCACGGCGCAGGTCACGGGCACGGGCCTGATACCCACGAACGGCGTCAAAAACATCATCTGCGACAACCCCACGCGGCTGACCCTCACCGACCCCCTGGCGTCGGAACTGACGGGGGCGGAAATCCGGATTCAGACGCCGGGGCGCCTCGAAATCAAGCAGGGAACCCTGATTGAAACGCCCACGGCCGAAATCACCAGCACCGGCAACCTGACGATGAGCGGCGGTACCTACCGGATGGTGAAGGGCGTGGCCTCGGGCAACCCCACCACCAACCTCCCGCAGCTTTCGGGCACCTATACGATCACAGGCGGCGCGCTGGAACTGGCTGGTACCGGCAATCAGTCGCTCACGGCGCGTAACGTTTACAACAAGCTGCGTTTCAAGAACGCCGGCGTCAAGACGCTGACTTCGGGCATCGGCATTCTGCCGGACTCGGTCGTCATCGGCGGCGCGGCGATTCTGGATCTGACCAGGACTTCCGCTTCCACCGACACCGCGACGGTGGGCCTGGCGGGCACCGGTGGCCTGCGGATGAGCGGTACCAGTCGCCTGATTACCAGACTCGTGACCGGCCCGGCCCCGGGGGTCGAAGGCGAGTACACCCTGACCGGCGGCACCATCCAGTTCACCGGCTCGAGCCCGACGAACACCCAAACCATCCGCAGCAACAACGTCATCGACCCGGACCGCACGTACTTCAACATTGAGGTGACGGGCTCCAATGTGGGGGCTTCCAGTGGCAACTTCGCCATCGGTACGGGCGGCACGATGGCGGTGAAAGCACCCAGTATGGCTTTCCCGCTGGGCGGCTCGTTTTCGATGACCGACCAGGCCATCACCGGTGCCGGGTCGTTCGTGGTCGAAACCGGCGCCACCTTCAAGTACGGCGCCACCCAAGGCATCACCACCTTCGCCACGGGCGGTACGGGCACCTCGGCCGGTAATATCCGGGTGAGTGGGGCGCGCACCTTCAGCACCGGCGGTAATTACGTGGTGCAGGGCGCCGGCAACGCCGCCACCGGCGACGGCCTGCCGGCCACGGTGGCCAGCCTGACCGTCAATAAGTCATCGGCGTCCAATGTGCTGACCCTGACCAGCCCGCTCACCGCCACCACCGCATTGATGCTGACCAGCGGCATCCTGTCCATCGGCAACAACGATGTGACAATGGCCCCCGGCGCCACCCTGACGGGCGGCTCGGCCAGTTCCTACATTCGTACCGACCCCAGCCCCACGGCCACCGGCACCCTGAAACGCACGGTCGTCGGCAGTTCGGCTACCCCGGTTGTGTTTCCGGTGGGCACCAGCACCTACACGCCGGCTACGTTGAGCCAGCCGACCGGCGGCACCACCGATGTATTCAGCGTCCGGGTATTCAACGGCGTCTTCAAGGGCGGCACCACCGGCACCGCATCCACGGACCACGTCGTGAACCGCACCTGGATGATCGAGGAAGCCGCGTCGGGGCCGGGCAGCAACTCCAACGCCACGCTGACGCTGCAATGGAATGCCGCCGACGAGCTGCCCCTCTTCACGCGCTCGGAGTGCCGCATCGGCCACTATCTGGCCGGTATCGGCTACGACCGCGCCAGCCCTACCACCGGGCCTTACGGCATCGCGGCCGGCTCCGACCCCTTCACGCGCTTCCGCACCAATATCACCTCGTTCTCGCCCTTCGCCGTAGGCGATGCCGGTGGGGTGCTGCCGGTAGAACTGACGGCCTTTACTGCCACGGCCAAGCCCGGCGTTGGGGTG
This sequence comes from Hymenobacteraceae bacterium, assembly GCA_031426455.1. GTDB lineage: Bacteria > Bacteroidota > Bacteroidia > Cytophagales > Hymenobacteraceae > JANNMJ01. The sequence continues at coordinate 42,619 of JANPLI010000089.1, forward strand.
CAGCTGAACTGGGCCACGGCGTCAGAGAAGAACAACGACCGCTTCGAGGTGCAACGCAGCCAGTCGGCTGATAGCAAGGGCTTTGTTACCATTACGACGGTGCGCGGACAGGGCACCACGTCGGAGGCGCACGCCTACGACTACCTCGACCGGCAGGCGCCGCAGGGCCTGGTGTACTACCGCATCCGGCAGGTGGACCGTGATGGAGCGGAGAGCTTCTCGGTTATCGAATCGGTAAAAGTGAGCGATGGCCGCAACGACCGTGAGGTCACGCTCTTCCCCGTGCCGGCCACAACCGAACTATCGGTGAGCCACGGCCCCCTGGCCCCCGGCGCCCGCCTGACGGTGTACGATGCCCTGGGCCGCCCCGTGCTGACGGCCACGCCCGCCGAAGCCGCCACCACCGACCGCCTTAATGTAGCCCCGCTGCCCGCGGGCGTGTATCGCCTCGTGCTGACGGATGGTACCGGGCAGCGCCTCACGAAGTCGTTCGTGAAAACGCGGTAAGCGGCCCGTTTAGCTAATCAAAAGGCCACCCGGAGTAATCCGGGTGGCCTTTTGATTTTCCGCATTTGACTAGGGCTTTGACTGGTCTGACGGCTATCGCGTGTGGGTGGGTCTAATCGATGGTCGTAAGACGGCGATGCTACACCGAAAACGAATCACCGCACCCGCAGGTACGCGAGGCGTTGGGGTTGATGAAGTGGAAGCCTTTGCCGTTGAGGCCGTCAGAAAAGTCCAGCTCCGTGCCAGCCAAGTACAGGAAGCTTTTCATATCCACCACGACCTTCACGCCCTTGTCCTCAAACTCCTGATCCATCGGGCGGACTTCATCATCGAAATCCAACTGATACGAAAGGCCCGAACACCCGCCGCCCGCCACGGAGGCGCGCAGCCGAAAGGCATCGGAAAGGGCAGAGGCCGTGCGTAGTTGCGACACTTTCTCGCAGGCTTTGTCGGAGACGGTTATCATTGGGTGAGGGTTTAGGGTATGGGGTTTAGGATTTAGGGGAGGAGGTAAAACGGCTCAACGAAGACCGAAGCGCGCGAGGGTTTAGACTTTAATGGAGGCAGCAAAGTGGCTAGTGTAGACTAAACCCTAAACCCCAAGCCCTAAACCCTGTACTACGACGTTGGATTCAACACCACGCTGTACACCGTGATGGTGTGCATATCGCGGCCGAAGTAGAGTTTGTCGAGGGCCTCGTACACGTGTTTGGCGCGGAAGTACGACGTATTCAGTTCCTGTTCGCCGCGCGCGCGCCACTGCACCGTGAACGACGATTCGGCGTCGCGCGAGGTGCGGACGTAATCGGCCATCTTCCGCAGCGCGTCCACCCGGTCGGCGCCGGTTTCGGTGCGAAACAAAAACGACTGCCGGTGGCGTGGATTGACCGTGATCAGGTCGAGCCGCGTCCGGCCATCAATCGCCCGGAAATCAAAGAGTAGCTCAGCCTCCCGCAGATTCAGCAACGACTCGATCTCGCGCTGTAATCGCGCACTATCGACGAGCGATTCGGTGGAAACATTCATTTCGTGAAGGGTTTAGGTGAAAGGGTTTAGGGTCTAGGAAGGCCGGAAAGACCAAATCCTAAACCCCAAACCCTAAACCCTCATTAGCCTTAGTGGTGGGCTTTCGCTTCTTCCAGCACTTCCAGCCCGTTCTTGACGCGGTAGTCGTTGATGGCTGACTTGATGGCGTCTTCGGCTAGCACGGAGCAGTGGATTTTGACCGGCGGCAGTGCCAGTTCTTCCACGATTTCCATATTGTCAATCGTCAGGGCTTCGTCAATCGTCTTACCCTTGAGCCACTCGGTGGCCAGCGAGGAAGAAGCAATGGCCGAGCCGCAGCCGAAGGTCTTGAACTTGGCGTCGATGATGGTGTGCGTCAGATCATCCACTTCGATCTGGAGCCGCATCACGTCGCCGCATTCGGGGGCGCCCACCAGGCCGGTGCCCACATTTTTCTTGTTCTTGTCCAGCGTCCCCACGTTGCGGGGGTTGCTGTAGTGGTCGATAACTTTTTCGGAGTAGGCCATTTTGAATGAGGAATGAGAAATTGGGAATAAGGAATGAGGAATGAGGAATTCATTTCAAAATTCCTCATTCCTCATTAATGTGCCGCCCACTCGATCTTGTCGAGGTCGATGCCTTCCTGGAACATTTCCCAAAGCGGCGACATCTCGCGCAGCTTCGTGACGGCCTCCTGAGTGTGGCTGATAGCGTAGTCGATCTGTTCGTCGGTGGTGAAACGGCTCAGGCCGAAGCGCAGGGAAGAGTGGGCGAGGTCGTCGCTCAGCCCCAATGCTTTCAGCACGTAGCTGGGTTCGAGCGAGGCCGACGTGCAGGCCGAGCCGGACGATACCGCCAGGTCTTTCACGCCCATCATCAGCCCTTCGCCTTCCACGTATTTGAACGAGATGTTCGTCACGTGCGGCAGGCGGTGTTCGCGCGAGCCGTTCACGTAGGATTCCGGCAGTATCAGCAGCTCGCGCTCCAGGCGGTCGCGCATTTGGCTGATGCGGGCCGTGTCGGCTTCCATCTCCAGGCGGCACAGCTCGGCGGCTTTGCCCAGGCCCACGATGCCGGGTACGTTGAGGGTGCCGGAGCGCATTCCGCGCTCGTGACCGCCGCCGTCCATCTGCGCCGTGACTTTCACACGCGGGTTCTTACGGCGGATGTAGAGCGCGCCCACGCCTTTCGGGCCGTACATCTTGTGGGCCGTGAAGGCCATAATGTCGATGCCGTCCGCGTCCACGTTCACCGGAATCTTGCCCACGGCCTGGGTACCGTCGGTCATAAAGAGGGCGCCGTGGCGGTGCGCGATGGCGCTGATCTCGCGGATCGGCTGGATCGTGCCCGTCTCGTTGTTGCCGTACATAATCGTCACCAGAATGGTCTGGGGCGTCATCGCGGCTTCCAGGGCTTCGAGCGAAATCAGGCCCTGGTCATCGACGGGCAGGTACGTGACGCGCGCGCCGAGCTTTTCGAGGTGTTTGCAGGTATCCAGCACCGCTTTGTGTTCGGTGGTGGTCGTGACGATGTGGTTGCCGCGCTGGCTGTACATCTCGAAGACGCCCTTGATGCCGAGGTTGTCGCCTTCGGTGGCACCAGAGGTGAAGATGATTTCCTTGTCGGTGCAGCCGATCAGGGCCGCAATCTGCTCGCGGGCGTAATCCACGCCTTCCTCCGCCTGCCAGCCAAAGGCGTGGTTGCGGGAGGCGGCATTGCCGAACACGTCGGTCAGGTATGGCATCATCGCCTCCAGCACGCGTGGGTCGAGGGGGGTCGTAGCGTTGTTGTCGAGGTAAATCGGAAGCTTCAACATCGGGAGGGTAAAGGGCGGGTTGAATGCCCGCTGAAAAACCGCTGCGCAGGGCGCTTAGTTTAGAATGGGTCAAAATTACGCCCGCCGAACGCAAAGGTGGAGCCGACCGGCCGCACCGACTCGGGGGCAGACGCGCTCACGCGCCCGGCATTGTGCGAATTAGCGCGAAAAAGTGGATTTTTGTCCGTCCGATTCTTTTATCCACGGCCCCCAATGACCCTCGAACACCTCGGCATCGCCGTCCGCGATCTTTCTGCCGCCACCGATCTCTACCGCCGGCTGCTCGGCGCGGAACCTTATAAAACGGAAACGGTCGAGACCGAAAAGGTCACGACCGTCTTCTTCCGCACCGGCGAAAGCAAAGTCGAGCTGCTGGCCGGCACGGCGCCGGAATCACCGATCAGCAAATTCATCGAGAAGAAAGGTGAAGGCATCCACCACGTGGCTTTTGGCGTGACCGATATCCGCGCCGAAATGGCCCGCCTGCGCGCCGAAGGCTTCGAGCTACTGAGCGAAGAACCGAAGCCGGGCGCTGACAATAAGCTCGTCTGCTTCATTCACCCCCGCTCGGCGGGCGGTGTGCTGGTGGAGCTTTGTCAGGAGCGGGTGTAGGGGGTAGGTGGGCGCCCAACGCCCAGCCTATTGCTCGTGACGCAGAAAGTTGAGCCATTTTGCAAGGGCAATGGGTAAGTTGCACCGTAGTGTAACGTATCTTAGGGCCGGTTTTTTTACCTCATTCATTTCAAAAATGAAGTCACACCCTGTACTCGGCCACTCGGCCACTCGGCCACTCGGCCACAATAGGCCTTTCTTACGCCATCTGTGCGTGTCGGCGCTTTTGCTGATTGGCGCCTACTGCCCCCGTGAGGGGGCGGCGCAGGGCACACCGGCCGGCGCCAATCGCGCCCCAGTGCCGGTTGAGTGTGGGCAGCGAACCCCGACCGCCAATGAACTGGCGGCGCCCCAGCCGCCCGCCAACAACCTCTGCCTGACGGGTATCCGCTACATCCGGGTCAATGTACACTTCGTGCAGGATTGGATGGGGCGCCAAAATTTCGGTCCTGTGGACCTCTCCACAACATTAGGAATGGATGATAACGGCTACCGCTGGGCGCAGGCGTTGCTGTGGGCCGCCAACTGGCCCGGTGGCTGGAGCGCAAACCCGCAAATGACCTTGCCGGTGGGCAATACGACCCCCACCAATCCGAAGCGCATTCAACTGGTGCTGACGGGCGTGTACTTTGACAAGTGTTCTAATCTGGCGGAGTATGACGCACAGGGGACGTATGACTTCTTCAGCAATGGCGGTAGCTCCTATCTGTTCGATAAATTTGGTAAGAATAAATCGAACACCGTCAACATCTTTGTGATGAATAGCAAAGATCCGAACTACGTTCTCACGGGAGGCATTGCCAGCGGACTTGGCCCGACGCCGGCCCAGGGGTGCTGGGTGAAGATTCTGGCGCCGTGGAAGGCGAATTATACGGCCGCGACGACCCAGGGTACCGTACACGGGGCCTGGGCGTACGCCGATATTCTCAACCACGAGCTGGGGCACGTTTTCGGGTTGGCACATACGTTCGTGGAACCGTGGAACCCGAACGCACCAGACGCTGACGGGCTGGCGGACACACCCAATAATCCAAAGTGTTGGGACAACAACCAGTGTGCGCCGTACTTCACGCCGCCCCGGCCAGCCTCCAACAATGTGATGGATTACAGCGCGTATTCGTCCGCCCTAACGCCGATGCAAATCACGCGGATACACAACATCATTGGCGCCAACCAACAGGCGCTGGTGGAGGCTTGTGGCGCCTGCGGACCTACGCACGCCATTTATGGCTTGCGGGTTGGGGCAGCTGCTGTAACCGGGGCGTACAGCGTGGCGTCCGGTAGCCTCGTGATGAATGGCTCCGCCAGCGTCAACGAAAGCAGCTTCGACCTGACCATTTACCCGGTAGGTGGGTTGGGCTGCACCACGCCCGTTGGGCCCGTTTTTTTGCAGTCCTATTATCAGTCCTTTGATAGTTATACACTGAGTGGGGTGACGTATGGGGCCGGCGACATCAACCTGTCGTCGTTATACCCCTTCCAAACCGGAAAAGTCTATCGTATTCGGTTGCGGACGTACAACGGGTGCAGCACCGATTTGGCGGTCCAGACGGTGCATACGTATACGTCGGCGGTGATACCGCAGTGCAGTATCTCGCGCCCGGCACCGGCGCCGGCCTCGCCCACCCCCGCGCTTGGCGGGCTGACGCTGGAAGCACACCCCAATCCGGCCAGCCGCGCGGCTACGCTCACTTATTATCTGCCCACGGAGGGGCCTACCACGCTGGTGCTGCTGAACGCCCAGGGCCAGGCGGTGCGCCGCCTCCTGACGGACGCGCATCAGCAGCCCGGTAAGCACGAAGCGTCGCTCCAGGTGCAGGACCTGCCCAACGGGTTGTATCGGGTCGTGGTGACGAGCGGCGGTAAACGCGCGGCCACGCAGTTGCTCATCAGGCAATAAGCTCGGTCCGTCAATGAAAAACAGACGCAGCGGGCTATTGCTCTTTCTGCTCTGCCTCTACCTGCTGCCCGCTGCGCGCGGGCAGCAGGTAGGTTGGCAGTCGGCGCGCGGCTTTGGTGGTTACGACAACCAGAACGGGCAGCCCAACTACCTGTCCGCTACCGCACCCGATGCGGCCGGCAATCAATACGTGGTGGGGGCGTTCATCGGCGTTACCGATTTTGGCGGCATCACCCTTGCGACTGCCGGGTACCACGACGGTTTTGTGGCTAAATACGACTCGACCGGCCAGGTACAGTGGGTGCGTTTGCTTTCCGGGCCGAGCGATGAGCGGTTGCGGGGCGTCTGCGTCAATCCGGCCGGCGGGTGCTATGTAACCGGCGAGTTCGGGCCGCAATCAACGCTGGACGGCATCAACCGTCTGACCGGTTCCGGGGTGATCGTCGCGGCTTACGATGCAGATGGTCGGCTTACCTGGTCCGACATCACGACCCGTAATAATGCCCTGAGTGGCAGTTCCTTCGCTCACAGCGTGTCAGTTGATGAGCAGGGCCGGTGCTACGTTATCGGCGCGATACCGTCCCTGACGAGGGCGTTTGGACAGCTGATCGTGTCTTTCCCAAGAAGTGCCTCTTCGTATAGAATGCCTTACGTCTGCTGCTATGGCCGCGACCGACAACTGAAGTGGGTCAAAGCCACGACCACTACGAATACCGAGTCTTACCCCGTCGGTATTGTCGGCACCCGTAATGGGTGCGTCGTTACGGCGTATTACTCGGGTAAAGCCGCTTCCATTCTGGGGGTGCCCACTGACAGTACGCGCTTTGCTTATTTAGCTGCCTACTACGACTTCGACGGCCTCGTCGTAGCGCTCGATTCGCTGGGGGCACCGCTATGGAGCAGTCAGATCAAAAACCCCGTACGAAATACATACCTGACCCCGCCCATTATCAGCGGCCAACAGGTACTGGTGGCTGGCGCGGCTGATACCTTGACGACATTCAGCCAGTCGGGCTTCTCGTTTACGGCGCCGCGCCGGTTGGGTAAGACCTTCGTTGCCGCCTACGACCTGACTACGGGCACCCTGAACCGGGTTGATATGCTGGCGCAGGGCCTCGTAGATGCTAACCGAAGCAATGGAGCGGCAGCCGTTCCGGTCGTATTGCGGGTGTACCCGGATGGCATATACTTGGGTGGCTATTTTGGGGGTAAGGTGCAGTTCGGCACCCTGCCGCCCTTGACGAACCTGACACAGTACATAAACGACGGCTTCGTGGCCAAATTCGACCTCACCGGCGCACGCTGCGAATGGGTAGTACCGGCGGTCACGGCGCCGTCCAGTTGGACCAATGTCCGCACCACAGTCAAAGGGCTTGGGGTATCGCCCACCGGCGGCGTGATTGCTTGGGGGGAATACTTTGAGCGCGCGGTTTTTGGATCAATTACGCTTCCGCCCGCCGGCCTGGGGGGGATGTTCACGGGGCGGATCGGGCATGTGATGGGGCTGGCTGATTTGCCGCCTATCACAACGACGGTGAGCGTTTGGCCCAACCCCGCCCACGACCAAGCTTGGCTTCGGGCCTCGTTCCAGGGAGCGAACCGGGTGTCGGCCACGCTGCTCGATGCGTTGGGCCGGGCCGTGCGTACGGTGGAACTAGGCGCCGAACCCACACCGCTCGACTGCCGGGGGCTGCCGGGGGGCGTGTACACGATACGGTTCATCGGGGGCAACGCAGCGGCCACGCGTAGACTGGTGGTGCAGCCGTAGGGAATACACGAAATCAACCAGATGCGCTTCGGAATAATGGTACGGTTGTGGCGCCGATTCTTACCACAAGGCCTCGAACCACCCCGGTTCGGGGCCTTATGGTCAGGACTTACGCACCCCGTATGGCTGCCCGCAGCCCCGAAGGGGCTACCATTCGGTAGATCAGTGGTTTAA
>JANPLI010000090.1:0-17634 GCA_031426455.1 Hymenobacteraceae bacterium
AACGAAATTTCCCGCAGAGAAGTGGAGAGGAGCGCAGAGACGCAAAGCCGATTGCTTGCCGTGACGGCAATCGCTCCATCATTCAATCAGGACCAATCACTCAATCACCAAATCGCTCAATGAAACTTCGTATCGGCCTGACCGTGGGCGACATCAACGGCATCGGGCCCGAGATTATTTATAAGCTGCTGGCCGACGCGCGGCTGCTGGACCTTTGCATCCCGATTGTGTACGGACACTTCGAAGTGTTCGAGGCGCTGGGCGAAGCAGCTGGCGACGCGGCTATTTCGTTTCAGCAGGCGCGCGAGGTAGAAGCCTTGGAATTCAAAAAGCCCAGCCTGATTATGTGCTGGGACGAAGACCTGCCGATGACGCCCGGTACCCCAACTAAAGCCAGCGGGCGGGCGGCGCTGCTTTCGCTCCAGCGGGCCTGTCAGGATTTGAAAGCGGGGTTGATCGACGCCATCGTGACGGCGCCCATCGACAAGGAAAACATTCAGTCGCCGGAGTTTCGCTTCCCGGGGCATACTGAGTTTTTGGCCGCGTTTTTTGGCGTTTCGGAGAATCTGATGCTACTAACGTCGGATTTGTTACGGGTGGCAGTCGTGACGGGGCACGTGCCGCTGCGCGACGTGGCAAGCCGCATCACCGTCGAAGCCGTGACCCGTAAAGCAAACCTGCTGCTCGACTCGCTGCACCTGGATTTTCAGATCGAAAGGCCCCGCGTCGCGGTCCTGGGCCTGAACCCGCACGCCGGCGATAGAGGCCTGATTGGCAAAGAAGAGCAGGACATCATCGGGCCCGCCATCAAACAGCTCAAGAATAAGGGGTACCTGGTGTTCGGCCCCTACCCGGCCGATGGCTTCTTCGCCAACCAGCTTTACCGGCAGTTCGACGGCGTGTTGGCGATGTACCACGATCAGGGGCTGATTCCGTTCAAGTCATTGGCCTTTGATGACGGCGTGAACTTCACCGCCGGCCTGCCCGTGGTGCGCACCTCGCCGGACCACGGCACGGCCTTCGACATTGCTGGCCAAGGCATTGCCCGGCCCGACTCGCTGCGGCAGGCCGTGTACCTGGCCATCGACGTGGTGCGCCGCCGCCGCGCCGCGGCCGAACTGCTCGCCAATCGCCTGGAACCAGCCGGGCTACCAAAAACAACGTCAGGGCGCCCCAAACACGGCCGATAGCGGTTTATTCACCGTACTTTGCGCGTATGAACATCCTGGTCCTGGGCGGCGGCGGTCGCGAACACGCCCTCTGCTGGAAACTACGGCAAAGCCCCCAGTGTGGGCTGCTCTATTGCGCCCCCGGCAACCCCGGCACGGCCCGCGCCGGGGCGCTGAACGTGCCCACGTTATCGCCCACCAATCCCGCCGCCGTCGTGGCCTTCGTGCGCGCCAACCGCGTGGATATGGTGGTGGTGGGGCCGGAAGCCGCCCTCGTAGCCGGCGTGACGGATGCCATCCGCGAGCAGCCCGACCTGCGGCAGGTACCCGTGGTGGGGCCGGGCCGGGCGGGCGCCCACCTCGAAGGCTCGAAGGTGTTCAGCAAGCAGTTTATGCAGCGCTACGGTATTCCGACGGCGCCGGCGCGGGTTTTTTCGACGCACGATGTAACGGATGCCCTGGCTTACGTGCGCACCCACCCCCTGCCGGTGGTGCTGAAGGCCGACGGCCTGGCGCAGGGCAAGGGCGTGATCGTGGCGTACACCCCTGCAGAGGCCGAAGCGGCCGTACGCCGGATGCTGCTCGACGACGAGTTTGGGGCCGCTGGCCGCACGATTCTGGTGGAAGAATTCCTGGCGGGTCGGGAGTTATCGGTCTTCGTGCTGACGGGCGGCGACGGCTACGTGCTGCTACCTACTGCCCAGGACTACAAGCGTATCGGAGAGGGTGACACTGGCCCCAACACGGGCGGAATGGGCGCCATTTCGCCCGCCCCGGCTGCCGACGAGGTGTTTATGCAGCGCGTCAGGGCCGAGATCATCGATCCCACGCTGTTGGGTTTGAAAGCGGAACAAATTCCTTATCAAGGCTTTCTGTTCATTGGCCTGATGCAGGTGGGCGATGCCCCATTCGTGATCGAGTACAACGTCCGGCTCGGCGATCCGGAAGCCCAGGCCATTCTACCACGCGTGTCGTCGGACCTGATCGAGTTGTTTGTGGCGATGCACCAGCGTCGGATGGCTTACGTCACGCTTCACCTCGACCCCCGCCCGACCTGCGCCGTGGTGCTGGCATCGGGCGGCTACCCCGGCGCTTTTCTGGCCGATCAACCCATCAGCGGCATTCCGCAGGCCGAAGCCCAGCCCGATACCCTGGTCTTCCAGGCCAGCACCCAAACCAGTCACGAGGAAGGCCAACTGCTGACGGCGGGAGGCCGCGTGCTGGCCGTGGTCAGTCGCGCTGAAACGGCCCCGCAAGCCACTGCCCAGGCGCAGGCCGCCGCCAGTCTGATTCACTGGCCGGGGGTGTACCGGCGACGGGATATTGGCGATTGAGCGAGGGGCGGGTGGCGAGTGGCGAGTTACGAGTAGCGTATCTACTCTTCGTTTGCCTGGCCGTCAGAACTATTTAACGTAGCTGGTAGCTGGCGGGCAGCGACGCAAGTGGGGAATTCGTCCTCTACGTTTCTTCGCCTTCGCTGATCAGTACGTACTTTTAGCTTCATCAACCCCAATCGGCCCGATGAAGCACCTTTTTTACAGTCTGCTGATCAGTCTACTGCCCGGCGTAGCGGCGGCGCAATCGTTCACTTATTCGCAAGGCGGCGCCATTCCGGACAACGGACCAGAGACGTGCTTTACACTGCCAGTCAGCGGCTTACCAGCATCAGCAGACACCACTTTCGGGCTTGCCAGTGTCACGCTGAACCTCACGCACCCGTACACCGGCGACCTTACCATACGCCTGCGCACGCCCAGCGGTACCTATATCCCGCTGGTGGACCGACGTGGCGGCGGCGGCGATAATTTCGTGCAGACCGTGCTGCGAATGAACGCCCCCGTGCTGGTAGCCCTCGGCAACCCACCGTTCACGGGCAGCTTTGTGCCGGAAGCCTCGCTGAACCTGGCCAACGCCGGTGCTTCGCCCAATGGCACCTGGAGCCTGTGCATCCAGGACCTGGCCGCTGCTGACGTCGGTAATCTCAACGACTTTACGCTCACCTTCGGCCCTAACCCACCGCGCGACCCTGCTGCGCCGCCCCAGCCCTGTTCGGCGCTGAACGCCGCGAGTTGCCACTGCCCGGACTCGACCGTCGCCGTCTGCGATCTGCTGCCTGATATGACCGCTTCGGCCGACATTATGGCCAACCAGCATACCGAGACGGCCGGGCGCCTCACGCTTTCCAACGCCACGCCCAACGTGGGCTGGGGACCAATGGAAATTCACGGCTCCGGCCAATGCTTCTGCGATACCGTAGCCGTGGCCTGCACCACCACGCTGTGCCCCAATGGCGAGGCCCCCAAGGAACAGGTGCTGCAAACCATCTACCGGAAGAATGGCGCCGCGATGACCTCGTACCAGCGCCCGGCAGGCTTTATGAGCTTTCATCCCGGCCACGGTCACGTGCACGTCGATAACTGGTCGCAATTTACGCTGCGCACCCAAGGGCCGAATCCCGATCCGCGCACCTGGCCCGTAGTGGTGGCGGGGGGCAAGCTCTCGTTCTGCCTCATCAACCTCGGCGACTGCACGACCAACCCCGGCTACTGCCGCGATCAGGCGGGCCGGATCATCACGCGGGCCGATATCCCGAATGATGGCTTCGGCACCGTGACTGGTTGCGGGCGTGATCAGGGTATTTTCGTCGGGCACCTTGATATCTACGACCAGAACCTGCCGGGGCAGTTCATCGACCTGCCGAATGTCTGCAACGGCACCTATTATCTGGTGTCGGTGACGGACCCGAACAACAACTTTCTGGAGACTGATGAGTCGAACAACGCCGCCGCCACGCCCATCGTCCTGACCCGCCAACTGACGCGGGCCACGCCGGCGTTCTCCTACTCGCAGGTGGGCGGACAGTTTGCGTTCAGTGGGGGGGGGCTACCGGCGGGCGGGCGTTTCCGCTGGAATTTTCACGACGGCTCGCCCCTTGATTCCGTCAATAATCCTACGATTCACACCTTTACCACGTCCGGGGCGCAAATGGTGACGTTCACCATTCTGAGCCGCTGCGGAGCTGATTCCGTGACGCGCTCCTTCACCGTACTGAGCACAGGCCGGGATGCCGCCACCGCTGCCGCCGCGCTGCAAGTGCGGGCCGTACCGAACCCGACCACCGGCGCCATTACGATGCAATACACCCTGCCGGCACCGCAGGCCGTGACGCTGGATGCCTATGATCTGCTCGGCCGGCGTATTCGCCACCAGGCGCTGGGCCGCCGCGCGGCGGGGCCGCAAACCACTCCCCTGCTGCTGGCCGACGACGTGCCTGCGGGCGTCTATCTGGTCTGGCTCCGGACCGAAACCGGCAGCCAGGCCGTGCGGGTGGTGAAGGAGTAGCGCGCCGCCGCGCTAACTTGCAGCCCTATGGCGAATCACTCGAACTCCAACTCCAACGGCGAGACCCTTTACACCATTATCCTGATTGCCCTGGCGGGCTTCGTTGGGCTGTTGCTCATCGTACAACTCCTCCGCGGCCAGGCGATGGATGTACCGTCGATGCTACTGATTGCCGTGTGCTTCGTGGCCGGCTCGATCACGGCAGCCCTGCTGGGGCAGCGCACCAAAGGGTAAAAACCGGCGGATACAACGCGAGAAAGGCGGTCAGCCGGTGCTAATTGAGCGCCGGCTGACCGCCTTTTGATGTGAAGCCGGTGGCGCCGCTATTGTCCCTACCCGCCTTCCTGCACCAGCTCGCCGCTCAGGCGGCGAAGCGTGATTTCGGCTTGCTTGGCCTCGAAGCGGATGTCGAGCAGACGCGTGGCGGCTTGCAACTGGCTCCGTTGGGCTTCGCGCAGCACGAGTGGGGTGAGCAGGCCGAGGCGATAGCGCTCCAGGGCAATCTGCACGTTTTGCAGCGCCAGTTGCTGATTGGCTTCTTCGAGCGTCAGCAGTTGCAGGCGGTTCTGGTAGCGCACCCAGGCGCGTTCGGCATCGGCGTCGAGCTGAAGCTGCGTTTGGTCGAGGCGCAACTGGCTTTGTTCTACCGCAATGCGGGCGTTTTGCTCGCGGCGGCGGCGTTGGAAGCCGTCGAAAACCGGCAGCGACGCCATCACGCCGTAGTTGAAGCCCTGCTGGCGGTTGACATTGGTGGTGAGTTGCGAGGTGCCCGGCAAAAACGCCGCGCCGTTCGCGTTGCGCGTCAGGCCGTAGCCGCCGGTCAGGCCGACGGTGGGGAAGCGGGCGGCGCGAATCAGGCGGCGGTCGAAGTCGGCCAGGTCCACACTGCGTTGGGCGGCGGCGAGGCGTGGATTGGCGGAACGGATGCGCTGGGCGACGGTTTCGCGCGTTAGGTCACGAGTCACGACGATAGAATCGGTGGCCGAGAACGCCGTTCCGGGGGCCCGGCCGAGCAGGTTGTTGAGCGTGACTTTGGCCGTGGCCAAGGCTTCCTGCTGCTGGATAAAGGCCGACCGGTCGGCATTGAAATCGACCTGCGCGGTCAGCAATTCCACTTTGGCGCTGACGCCCACTTCCACCTGCGCCTGGGTGAGGTCGATGCGCGCCTGCCCGATTTTCAGCGCCGCTTCCAGCGCCCGGAACTTGCCGGCCTCGCGCACCACGCTGAAATAAGCGTTGGTGATGGATTCGACGGTTTCCTCGACGGTAGCGCGCGTCAGTTGCTGCTGGGCACCGACGGCCGTCTTGAGCCGGTCGTAGGCGATGAACATCCCGAGACCATCGAACACGGTCCAGGTGGCGGCGATGTTAGCGTTGAGCAGGCTCGTGGGGACGTTGTTGGTGACGCGCGGGTCGCGCCCTTCGAACTGCTGGCGCAGGTTGATGCGGTTGTTCGACTGCGTGAGATTCAGATCGACGCCTGGCAACTGCCCGGCGTTGGCGCGGCTGACGTTATTGGTAGCAATCGTCACGTCGCGCTGGGCGATCTGGATGCCATAATTGGCCCCCAAGCCAGCGGTAATCGCCTGCGACAGCGTGAGCGGCGGCCCGGCGGGCAGCGAGTCGGGGGCAGCCGGGATAAGTTGGGCCACGCCTGTGAAGGGCAACACAACAGCAAGCAGGAAGGTCAGGTGGAAGTGAAAACGCATCAGTAGAATAGCGGCGGGCAATAGAAATACGAGCCGATTAACGTAGCCGGCAGGTTAAAGGCAACGGTTGCTTACCCGCGTGGCTCATAAAATCGTCCGGTCACCCACGAGGCGAGTGCCCCACAACGGGTAGGCAGGTTTTCAGAAAAAATGCAGACGCAGTGGACGTACCCGCCCCGGCGAGACCGTCGAGTTCGCGGCTGGCGTAGCGCACCGCTTTTGGAATCCGCCTGCGCAATTGATTAAACGAAGCCGCAGGGCATATTCACGTTTCACTGTCGCCTTCCACAATACCGCAGACAGCACCGAGGGCAGTAAGTGATGCAGCAAGCTGCCTAGCAGCAACTAGACTGGGAGTAGGGACTACGACCGTTTCCCCTGCCAGAACAGCGTGAGTCAGTTCGTGCGCTTTTCCCAGCCCCATACCCGTAAGCGCAACCAGTATTTTGGTGTATTGGATTTTAGCGAGACCGTATCTCCAACCACTGATTATTACGTTGGCCATGCTGATGTACAGGCAAGACGCCTGCGAATAAATCACACGTGGCAGAACCGCGCGTACTTGCTTCAACCTGCAACTAATTCCGGTTGCTTTTCACTCGCCGGTTGCGGTTCTTTGGATTTATGCTTCTTCGCCGTCGCGAAGTAGGAGTACATCACCGGCACGACAAAAAGCGTCAGACCCGTAGCGAACACCAGCCCGCCCACCACGCCGATGCCCATTGCGCGGCGGCTCAGGGCGCCCGCTCCCTGCGCCAGGGCAATGGGCAGGATGCCGAGCGCGGCACAGAGCGAGGTCATCAGAATCGGGCGAAAGCGGGCCGTGGCGCCTTCCAGCAGGCCGGTCATATAATCGGCGCCCTGCTCGACGCGCTGGTTGGCGAATTCCACGATCAGGATGCCGTTTTTCGTCACCAGCCCGACCAGCATAATGATCCCGATCTGCGAGAACAGGTTGAGCGTCTGGTTGAAGTACCACAGACTCAGCAGCGCGCCGCTCAGCGCCAGCGGCACCGTGACCATAATGATGGCCGGGTCGCGGAAACTTTCAAACTGCGCCGCCAGAATCAGGTAGATCAGCACCAGCGCCAGCCCGAAGGCGAAGACCAGCGAAGACGAGCTTTCCTCGAAATCGCGGGAAGCGCCGGCCAGGGCCGTGGTCGTCGATTCGTCGAGCACCTTCTCGCTGATAGCGCGCATCGCGGCGATGCCCTCGCCCATCGTGCGGCCCGGCGCCAGCGACGCCCCGAACGTAGCGGCGTTGTAGCGGTTGAAGCGGAAAAGCTGCGGCGGCGTGCTTTGCTCCACGAGCCGCACCACATTGTCGAGCTGCACGAGCTGGCCCGTGCGGCTCTTGACGCTGAGCGTGCGCACATCGAGCGGCTGGTTGCGGTCCTGCAACGCCACCTGCCCGATGATCTGGTACTGCTTGCCGTTGCGCACAAAGTAGCCGTAGCGCTGCCCGCTCAGGCCAGCTTGCAGGGTCTGGGAAATATCCTGCACGCTGATACCCAGACTCTGAGCCTTCTCGCGATCGATGACCACGCGCAGCTCCGGCTTGTTGAACTTGAGGTTCACATCGACAAACCCGAAGGTGGGGTCGGCGCGGGCGGCGTCGAGGAATTTGGGTACTGCTGTGCGGAGCTTCTCAAAATCCTGGCTCTGCACCACGAACTGCACGGGCAGCCCGCCGGCGTTACCACCCGATGAAAAACTTTGGTCCTGCGCCACCGACGCCCGCGCGGCCGTCAGGCGCTTGACATTGGCCGTCAGCCTGTCGGCGATCTGCTGCTGGGTGCGCGGGCGCTCGTCGGGCGGCGTGAGCAGCACCCGCCCGATGGCCTGGTTCACCGATGCCCCCAGCGAGCCGGGCGCCACCACGGTCAGCACGTTGTTGAGGTCGCCGCCAACCGTGTCGCGCACGAGTTTGGTCAGGTCGGTCAGGTAGGCTTCCATAAAATCGTAGGAAGCACCTTCCGGCCCCGTCGATTGGATGGAGATGCGGTTGCGGTCTTCCACGGGAGCCAGTTCCGAAGGCAGCGCCGTGAAGAAAAACCAGATACCGCCGCCCGTCGCTGCTACCAGCACCCAGGCCAGCCAGCGGCGGCGCAGAAACGTGGTGAGCGCGGTTTGATACCCCTGGGTCAGGCCCTCAAAAAACGGCTCGGTCTTACGGTAGAACCAGTTATGCTGCTCGCTTTTCTTTAGCAGTCGGCCGCACATCATCGGCGTGAGGGTGAGCGAAACGAAGGCCGAGATGATGACCGACCCCGCCACCACGATGCCGAACTCGCGGAAGAGGCGCCCCGTGATGCCTTCCAGAAATACCACCGGCAGAAAAACCGCCGCCAGCACGACGGTGGTGGACACGATGGCAAAGAAAATCTCTTCCGACCCCTGAATTGCGGCCTGCATCGGTGCCTCGCCGGCTTCCACGCGGGCGTAGATGTTTTCCAGCACCACGATGGCATCATCGACCACCAGCCCGATAGCCAGCACGATGCCCAGCAGCGTGAGGACGTTGATGGAAAAGCCCAGCAGGTACATCACGAAGAAGATGCCGATCAGCGAGACGGGAATCGCCACCACCGGGATCAGCGTCGAGCGCCAATCGCGCAGAAACAGGAAGATGATGACCACCACCAGCCCGAAAGCCTCGAAAATGGTGTCCTCGACTTCCGCAATCGACGCCCGGATGAAGACCGAATTGTCAAAGCCCGTGGAGAGCTTCAGGTCTTTCGGCAGGTCCTTCTGATACAGCGCGATACGCCGGTTGAACTCGTCGGCAATGTCGATCTGGTTCGAACCGGGCTGCGGCGTGACGGCAATGCCCACCATCGGCACGCCGTTGCGGCGCAGCAGGCTCTGGTCGTTTTCGGGGTACAGTTCGGCGTAACCCACGTCCTGCAACCGCACCAGCGCCGCCGAGTCGTTGCGCAGGATCAGGTTGTTGAATTCGGCTACCGTCGAAAGCCGGCCCATCGTACGGAGCGTGAGCTGGGTGTTCTCGCCGCGCACGGCGCCGCCGGGCAGCTCCACGTTTTCGCGGGTTAGGGCGGCCTGCACCTCTACCGGCGAAACCCGGAGCGCGGCGAGCTTGGTGGGATCGAGCCAAAGGCGCATCGAGTACTTGCGCTCGCCCCAGATGCGGACCTCGCTCACGCCGGGAATGGTCTGGAGGCGCTCCTTGAGGACGTTGGCGGCGTAATCACTGAGTTCGAGCAGGGTACGGCGGTCGGAACTGAGGTAGGTCAGCACAATCGGCTGCGAGTCGGCGTTGGCCTTGCTGACGACGGGCGGGTCCACGTCGCGCGGGAGCCGCGCCAGCGCCCCGGAAACCTTGTCGCGCACGTCGTTGGCGGCGGCTTCCAGATCAGTGCCCAGCGTGAATTCCACCGTGATCTGCGAGGCGCCGTCGCGGCTCACCGACGTCAGGTTCCGAATGCCGGCGATGCCGTTGATATTCTCTTCGAGCGGTTCGGTGATCTGCGACTGAATCACGTCGGCCGACGCCCCGGCGTAGGAAGTCGCTACGGTGATGATTGGCGGATCGACGCTCGGATACTCCCGAACGCTGAGGTAACGGAAGCCGATGACGCCGAAAATCACGATGAGCAGGCTCATCACGATGGCCAGCACCGGGCGGTTGATGGAAGTGGAGGAGAGAGACACAGTGGAGGTGGTGAGGGTGGTAGTGTAGCCAGGGGCTTTGCCCCGCAGCAACCAAGTCGCGAAGCGACGAGGGAGGTGGTGGTGGGGTGGTGGGGTGGTGAAGTGGTGAGGTGGTGCGGGTGGTGAGGGGTGGTTTCGCACGACCACCACCACCTCACCACCTTTACCACCACCTCACACCTTGCTACCTCACCACCTTTACGGCATCTCCCGGCTTGACTTGCAGCACGCCCGTGCGCAGCAGCGTGTCGCCGGGGGCGACACCTTCCGTCAGTTGAATCACGCTGGCCGAACGGAGGCCGATTTTCACGACCTGAATCGCCACCTTGCCGCCCACCACTTTGAAAACCTGGTAGCCGCTGGCCGTCGGCACCACGGCTTCCGTGGGCACCTGAAGCGCGCTTTCGGTCTGGCCGAGCTGGAGGTTCACTTTCACGAAGGCGCCGGGGCGCAGCTCGTCTTTGGTGTTCGGGAAGCGGGCGCGCACCGTCAGCGTCCGGCTGGTGGGGTCGATCTGCGGATTGATGGCGTACACGGTGGCCGTGAGCGCCCGCGCCGTGGCCTCGTCGGTGACGCGCACAGCATCGCCCAGGCGCACGGCGTTGGCGAAACGCCCCGGCACGGCAAAATCGATTTTCACGGGGCGCACCTTCGAGAGCGTGGTAATGGCCAGCCCCGGCGAAACGTAGGTGCCGACGGTGGCCGTCGTCAGCCCCAAAACGCCGTCGAACGGTGCCCGCACGTAGGCTTTATCCAGCGACGCCTGAAGTGCCTGCTGCTCGGCCTGAGCGGTCAGGAGCTGGTTGTTCGTCTGCTCATACTCCTGGGCGCTGATGAACTCGCGGGCCAGCAGCGTCCGCTGGCGGGCTTCCTGGTCGCGGTAGAGCTTCAGGTTGAACGCCTGCTTTTGCAGCTGCGCCTGAATGTCGGCCGCGTTGATGGTGAACAGCAATTGCCCCTTCCGCACCGGTTGCCCTTCACGGATATTCAGGCTGGTGATCTTGCCCGCGATTTCCGCCCGTAGTGTCACGGCTTCCTCGGCCAGCACGGAACCAGTGGCGGCTACCTCGTTCGTCAGCGGCGTGGGGGCTACGATGTAGGCGCGCACCGGCAGCGGCGGGCCCTTGCCGCCAGCACCACCTCCGGCGCCTGCTGCTGGGCCCTTACCACCCTTCTCAGGGGCATTTTTGGCCGGAAAGAACTTGATCTTGACGAAAACCAACGCCCCGATGACCAGCGCGGTCAGCAGCCAGCCCCACGGAAAGCCGCCACGCGACGCGGGGGCACGGGCGACTGAATCAGCCGGGGCGCTCGTCGCGGGAGGGGCAGTGGTCGAAGTCGTTTCCGCACCAAATGGGGGCGGCGATGACAGCGGTTGGTTCATCGAAATAAGGAGACGGTGCGCGCAAAAGACCGAAAAAATGCCGGCCCCGCTGCACGAGGACAACGGGGCCGGGCAGTGTAAACGCGCTCGCAGGCCGAAAGGTTAACCGCCCGCACAAGTGACGGCTTCTGCGCGGCACCCGGCTACGCGGGTAACGGCGCCCTTTCAATGGCAAAAGATGGCAAAAGACAAACCTGCCCGGCGCTACCCCACCTCCAGCACCAGCCCCTTCAGGTATTCGCCTTCCGGGTGGTAAAAGCTGGGCGCGTGGTCGGGCGGCTGGCCCAGATAGTGCAACTGGCGTACGGGCCGGCCCACATCGAGCGCCGCCGCCCGGACGGTACTGGCAAACAACTCGCGGTCCACGACCTGCGAACAGGAAAACGTGAACAGCAGCCCGCCGGGGGCAATCCGGCGCAAGGCCTCGGCATTGAGGCGGCGGTAACCGGCTTCGGCCCGGACGCGCGCGGCGCGGCTCTTGGCAAAGGCCGGCGGGTCGAGGATGATGAGATCGTAGGGCGCTTCGGCGGCACCGTCCTGCCGGTGGAAGAACTCGAATACGTCGGCCGCGAAGCTCTGGTGACGCTCGACGCCGCCGTTCAGGGCGACGTTTTGGTCGGTCAGGGCAATGGCGCTTTTGGAGGCATCCACCGAATGCACGCGTTCGGCACCGCCGGCCAGGGCATAGATGCTGAAGCCACCCGTGTAGCAGAACGTATTCAGCACCCGGCGGCCGGCAGCGTAGTGGCCCACCAGGGCGCGCGACTCGCGCTGATCCAGGAAAAAGCCCGTTTTCTGGCCCGTCAGCCAGTCGATGCGGAAGCGGTGGCCGTTTTCCAGCACCACGGGCGCTTCGGCGGGGGCAGCGCCGAAGAGGTAGCCGTTGGCCGCGTCGGGCTGGTGCGCGGTTTCGGCGCTTTTGTCGAAGACGGCCGTCAGGTAGCGCGGGCCGAGGGCTTCGGCCAGCGCGAGGGCCAGCAGTGGGCGGGCGCGGTACATCCCCATCGAGTGGGCCTGCACCACGGCCGTGCCGCCGTAGTAGTCCACAATCAGCCCCGGCAGACCGTCGCCTTCGGCGTGAATCAGGCGAAAGGCCGTGGTGTGCGGGTTATCCACAAGGCCCAGGCGGGCGCGCCGCTGCCAGGCCGCGCGGATTTTTTCGGCCCAGAACGCCACATCGGGTTCAGCCTCGACCTCCGCGCTGAAATGAAAAATCCGGCCCACGATGGAGCCGTGCGGTTGAAAATGGGCCAGGCCCAGGGTGTGGCCGCGCCGGTCCTGGACGAGCACCACGTCGCCGTCGGCGGGTTCGGTGCCGGACTCGGCCACCACGTGATCGACGGCGCCGGAGAACACCCAGGGATGGAAGCGGCGTACGGCGGCATCCTTGCCGGTTTGCAGAATAAGGCGAGGTAGTGCGGGCATAAGCCCAAAGCTAGGGCCGCGCGGGCAGGCCGACCGCTTCGCCGGAAACAACCGTCCCCGCTTGCAGGCCCTGCAACTGCTCCGTAAGCCAGGCGCGGGCTTCGACTACGTCGGCAAAGCCCCAGGTTATCAGAGAGGGGCAGATACGGTGGGTCTGCTCGATGCAGGCATCGACGGAAAGTTGGCCCGGAATGCTAAGCGGCTCGACCAGCGCCATCAGCCGGCACCCGGCAGCGACCATTGCCGCGCTCCAGTCCACGATCAGCTCGTGAATATCAGGAAGGAGCTGCGCAAAGTGAGTCGTGTCGCCCAATAGCCCCAACGGGCGCCCGTGGCGGGCCAACACCACCTGCTGCCAGACCTGATGGATGTGCATCAGGGCAGCCCGCATATCGAACGGGGCGGTCACGGGCTTCCACTCCACCGTCAGACACGGCACGGCGGCTTCCAGCACTATCTGAAAATAAGACGCCTCGGCCACGACTTGCCTCATAAGAGTGATAATAGTAGGTCACTGGGCGACAGAAACCGCCAAATACGACCGTAATATTACCATAGCCTCGCAGCTTGTTGCTCAACTTCTCGGCCAACGGCTGGATATCTGCTTCGAACGGGTATAATTATTCCGGGAGCGTTTTGTCCTCACACCGCCACGGGCGCCTTGATAGCGGGCCAGGGGTTGTAGTCGTGGAGATGAAAGTCGTCGTACCGGAAGTCGTCGATCTCCTGAACCACGGGGTTGAGCGTCAGGCGCGGCAGCGGGCGCGGCGCGCGGGTCAGCTGAAGCCGCGCCTGCTCCAAATGATTGACATAGAGATGCGTATCGCCACCAGTCCAAATAAACTCACCCGGCTGATGCCCCGTGACCTGGGCCAGCATCAGCGTCAGCAGGGCGTAGGAAGCAATATTGAACGGCACGCCCAGGAAAACGTCGGCCGAGCGCTGGTAAAGCTGGCAGGAGAGCTTGCCGTCGGCCACGTAAAGCTGCACGAGGGCGTGGCACGGCGAGAGGCGCATCGCTGGCAGGTCGGCCACATTCCAGGCCGAGACGACCATCCGGCGCGAGTCGGGTTGCTGCCGCAGGAGTTGCACCATTTCCGCGATCTGGTCGATTTCGCGGCCGTCGCGGGTTTGCCAACGGCGCCACTGCTGACCGTAGATCGGGCCGAGGTCGCCGTTGGCGTCGGCCCACTCGTCCCAGATCCGGACGCCGTTTTCCTTCAGGTAGCCAATGTTCGTGTCGCCTTTCAGAAACCACAGCAGCTCGTGAATCACGCTCTTGAGGTGGACTTTCTTGGTGGTAATCAGCGGGAAACCCGCCGCCAGATCGAAGCGCATCTGAGGGCCGAAGATGGACAGCGTGCCGGTGCCGGTGCGGTCGGTTTTGCGGGTGCCGTGCGCCAGGATTTGGGCCAGCAGGTCGAGGTAGCTTTGCATCAGCGGCGAAAATAGGGGGTGGCAGCGCGCCGGGCGGCCAAAAAGCCCGCGCCGCCGTAAGCGTCGGCAAACTTCCAGCTGGCCCGTATGGGCGTTGGGGGTTCGGTGTTGGGTATTGGGGGTTGGGCGTTGGGGGTTCGGTGTTGGGTGTTGGGTCAACTGATAATTCCGAAGCCCTAAAACCCAAGCCCTAAAACCCAAGCCCCAAGCCCTAAAACCCAAGCCCCAAAACCCAAGCCCTAAAACCTAAATCTCAGCCCTTAAGCCCTGTCTATGAACTACTTTCTTCGCCGCGCCGGGGCGCTCTTTCTGCTGCTGACGCTGCTGCCGGGCGGGCATCAGCGCGGGTGGAGCCAAGTGGCGCCAGGGCCGTCCGCCGCCGGGCGCAGTACCTCCGTAGATGCCCGCATCGACCAGTTGCAGAACGCCCTGAGTCTGGCTCCCGCCACGGACACCGCGCGCGTCCGGGTGCTGAACGCCCTGGCCGACGCGTACACCGCCTTCGCCCCGTTGTCCGCCGTGCGCTGCGCCCGGCAGGCCGTGAACCTCGCCCGCCGCCTCGATGACCAGCGCGGCGAGACCATCGCCCTAACCCGCCTCAGCGCGGGCCTGCGCGCTACCGGCAACCCCACCGTGGCCCTCACGCTGAGCGAACGCGCCTTGCAGGTGGCCCTGGCCCTGCCGTTTCCGGCCGCCGCCGCCGCCGCCCGCCACGGCCTGGGCGCGGCGTACCTCCAGCAGGGCGCTCCCCGCGCCGCGCTACCGTATCTGGCGCAGGCCCGCGCCCAAGCCCTGGCCACGGCCGATTCCACGCTACTGGCCCGCACCCTGGCGTCCACCGCCGACGCTTACGCCCGGCTTCGCGCTCCGGATTCGGCCCTGCCCTACGTGCGGCGCGCGCTCGCCATCCACCGCCGCCTGGCTGACCCCGTGGCCGAAGCCGACGACCACGCCCTGCTCGGCGAACTGCTGACGGCCGCTGGCCGGCGCGACTCGGCCCGCTGGGCATTTCGGGCAGCCATCCGGCAGGCCCAGAACCCGCCCGTGCCGCTGGTCATCAGCCGGGCCTGCCTGGGTTTGGCGCGGCTCTGGCAAGCCGCCGGGCGCTCCGACTCGGCCCTGACGTACGCCCACCGGGCGCTGGAAGCCAGCCGCAATGGCCGCGACCTGGCCGGGCAGGGCACTGCCGCCAGCCTGTTGGCTGATCTGCACGACAACCGTCGCGAACCCGCCCTGGCCTATGCCTTTCTGCGGCAGGCGTCGGCCAGCCGCGACTCGCTGACCGCGCAGCGCCTGCAGGCCCAACAGGCGGCGCTGGCCCTGACAGAAACGTTGCGGGCACGCGAACAGGCCGACCGTTTCGCCCGCGCCCAGGCGCAGCGGGAGCAGAAACTGTTTCTGGGGTTCGGAGCTGCCCTGGCCGTAGCGGCTAGCCTGCTGATCCTGTGGCAAACCCGCCGCCGCCGCCGCGAAGCCCAGCGCCTGGTCGAGGCCAGTACCCGGCGGCAGCGCGGCTCCAGTACGGCCCAGATTCTGACCGACCTCCACGACACCCGCGTCCAGCTCCGACACACCCAGCGGTTGGCGTCACTGGGCGAAGTGGCGGCTGGCGTGGTCCACGAAATGCAGGAGGCGCTGCGAAATATGCAGGACGACACGGCCAGCAGCGAAGAACTACTGACGGAACTGACCCACGAGCTGACCCAGCCCAATGCCGTGGCACCCACGGCCCTGGTCTCGCTGGCCGCGCTACTGATGGCGATGGAGCAGAACCTGCAGAAAATGGCCCTCCACGGACGCCGCGCCGACCGCCTGACCCGCACCGTGCTGCGCTACGCCAACCCCAGCGCCGGCGAGCACTCCGCCACCGACCTCAACGCCCTCTGCGAGGAATTTCTGCGCCTCGCCTACCATAGCCTGCGCGCTCTACACCCCGCTTTTCACGCCGAGCTGCGCACCACTTTCGCCCCCAACCTGCCGCTGGTGCCCGCCGCCGGTCAGGACGTGGGGCGGGTGCTGCTCGCGCTCTTCGCCAACGCCTTCTACGCCCTGCGTCAGCGGCAGCGCGCCGACGCCAGCTTCCAGCCCTGCATTCAGGTCACCACCCGCAGCCTGCTCGCGGCAGATACCGGCGCTGCCACGGGCATCGAAATCCGGGTCCGCGACAACGGCCCCGGCATCCCGGCCGCCGTGCAGCCCAAGATCTTCGAACCTTTCTTCACCACCAAGCCGCCCGGCGAGGGCACCGGCCTGGGCCTGGCGCAGGCCCACGACACCATCGTGGGCGCCCACCGCGGCACCCTGACGGTGGAATCCGAAGAAGGCGCGTTCACCGAGTTCGTCGTCACCCTGCCGGTGGCGGGGTGACGCGAACTACTGTCTGGTCCGGTCTTTTTGATTCAAAAACGGGCTTGGTTCTGCGCAACGCTGCCTAAAACCCCGCGAAACGCCCCGCGAAATCACGCTAGGGAGCACCTGTTACGTAAGTCCCGTCAGGGTCATTCTCCGCAGCCTTTGCGGAGAATGCAGGGGCTATTCTCCGCATCCGTGCCCACGGTAACGGCCCCAGCGCCCCGTCAGCCAGGAAGCCGCCGCCTCGTTCCACAAGGGCCTGTAGGCCCGCGCGAGCGCGGAACTGGCCCCCGGTGCTCAGGCCACGGGCGGCAGGCGCCGCTGAATTTCGGCCGCCTCCCATTCCAGCGCTAGCAGCCGCACTTCGCGCACCGAGCGGGTGGTGGGGTGATACGTGTGGAGTACCCGTTCGGATTCCTGGCACTGGTCCTCAATCCATTGCCGGGCGCGGGCTTCCGCGGCGGGCGTCGTCAGTTCAGGCGGCAGGGGCGCCGCTGCCAGCAGCGTCGGCACTACCGCCACGAACCGCGCCGCCGCTTCGTAGCGCATCTTGGACGCGACCAACTCGCGGCGCAGGCGCTCGGCTTCGTACTGGCAGGCGGCCAGCCGCTGCCGCAGGGCCGGATCTTCGAGGCGTTCGCCGGGCACCCCGCTACCCGGCGCGGGCGGCGGCTCGGCGGGGCTGCCCGCGGCCGCCGTCGCGGGCAAGTGCTGCGCCAACGGCAGCAGCCGCAGCAACGCCCGCGTGGGCAGTTCCCGCTTGTTCAGCTCCACCATCCCCAGCAGTGTCCGCGAGATATTCAGGAACGAAGCCAGTTCCCACTGCTTGATGCCGAAATGCGCGCGAACCTGGGCAGTCGGCGACTGGTGGACGAGTGCGGAGAAGGCAGCAGTGGCCATTGCGGAAAGTCGTATGAGGGTGATCGACCGCTAGTCGAGCGGCGGACATCAAGGCTAACAAAGATGGTGTCAAAAAATCCAATCAAAATCTTTTTGTCACAAAGCAGTGACAAAAAATTAGGTGACGTTTTATTTTGTCACCGACTAAAAGGACACAACCTAGTGACCTTCTTCTTTTGTTGGTTGATTTTGTCACGACCTGTTTCATCGCTTGCCGCTCGCCGGGGCGGCTGAACAAGCCTCC
>JANPLI010000091.1:0-5860 GCA_031426455.1 Hymenobacteraceae bacterium
CGCTGCTGGTCGGCGGCTTCATCACGCTCTACGAAAAGAGCGAGACCGTGCGCGCGGCCGTCGCCGGGCTGGGCAAAGCAGCGGTGCAGGTGTTCAGCAACATCAAGGATGCCGGGCTGCGCTACCTCTCCGGCCTGGGCGACCTGCTGGTGGGCATCTTCACCTTCGACCTGGACAAGATCAAAGCCGGCCTTGGCAACGCGTTCGGCGGCGTGAAGGACCTATACACCGGCGCCGGCAAGGGCGCCGCCGCAGCCTTCAGCCAGGGCTACGACGAGAAGATGGTGGCCGAACACGCGGCGCTGGCGGAGAAGGAGGCCAAACGGGCAGCGGAGCGGAAAGCCGCCGCCGAGCAGCACGCCCGCGAACTGTCCGCCGCCGATCTACTGGAGCTGGCCAAAGGCAAGGAGGCTGAATTGAAAATCCGGCTATCGCGGGCGAAGGAAGACTCGCTGGCCGAGTTACGACTGAAGCAGCAGCTGCGGCAGGTGCAGGCGGAAATCGAGTTGCTCGACGACAAGAAGTCGGCGGCGGATAAGGCCGTCATCCGGGCCGAGGCCCTGGCCGACATCCGGAAGCTGGAACGCGACTACGCGGAAAAGCGCAAGCAGGAGGCTATCAAAGCCGCCAAAGAGCAGGAGGAC
Source organism: Hymenobacteraceae bacterium (assembly GCA_031426455.1). Classification (GTDB taxonomy): domain Bacteria; phylum Bacteroidota; class Bacteroidia; order Cytophagales; family Hymenobacteraceae; genus JANNMJ01. Next base: position 645 of record JANPLI010000091.1, read on the forward strand.
GTGGTGCGCAGCATCACCGACCGGCAGATCAATTTGATCCAGGACGAAACCACGCGCAAGCTCGCCCAGCTCGCGGTGGCGGCCGAGCGGGAAAAAGCAGCGGTGAAGGGCACAGCCGAGCAGAAAAGTACCCAGATCCGATTGATCGACGAGAAGCTTGTCCAGGATCAGGCCGCGCTCCGTAAGGTGGCCAGTGACAAGGCCATCAAAGACGCGAAGGAGACAGCCGAAAAACTGGTCGAACTCGAACACCAAAAGGCGGTTGCGCTGGCCGATGCCGCCGTTACGCGTGCCGAGCGTAGTGGCAGCCCGGAGGCGCTACTGGCAGCCAAGCTGGGCCAGCTCGACGCGCAGCGCGACGCAGAGACCGAAAGCGAAAAGCTGACGGCAGAGCAGAAGTTTGCCATTGTCGAGAAGTTCGAGGCTGAAAAAGCCAACCTCCGCAAACAGTATCTCACCGAGCAGCAGCGGCAGGAAGTCGAAGTAGCGCAGATCGTGATCGGCATCAGCCAGGCGGGGCTACAGCTCGTGGCTGATCTGGCAAAAAGCAGTTCCGACGCCCGCTTGGCCCAAGAAGAGCGCGACAAGAACCGGCGCCTCCAGCTGCTCGATCAGGAACACAAGAGCGGCAAAATCTCGAAGGAAAAGTACGAGAAGGAGAAGGCCGCGATCACGGCCAACTACGACGAAAATGTCCGGAAGCTGAAGCGCGAGGCGGCGCAGCAGGAAAAGCAGTTCGCCATTGCGCAAACCATTATGCAGGGTGTACTGGCCGTGCTGGCTGCCTCCAGCACACCAGCGGGCCCCTTCGGTCCGCAGGCCATTGCAGCGGGCATCCTGGCCTCTCTCTCGCTGGCCAAGGTGGTCGCCACGCCAATTCCTACTTACGCCGACGGCGGCGTGTTCGGCACGCGCCGGTTCCAGCGCGGCGCCCGGATCAACCCGGTGGCCGGCGTACCGGAAGTCGGCCAGCGGCACGGCGAGGGCGGCATCCAGATGATCGACGGCAAAACTGGCCAGCACCTGGGCGAATGGGAACGCGGCGAGCCGTACCTGATCCTGAGCCGCCAGACCTACGCCAACAACCGCCACGTCGTCGATCAACTGATCGATACCAGCCTGTATCGCGGTGGTGCGGCCATCGGGGGCAATAACCGCCGGTACGCCAGCGGTGGGCTGCCGACCGGTGAGGCTCCGACCGGGGTGCAGCCGCCGGCAACGCGAACCGACGCCGGCGCTGCGGCCATCGTGGCAGCGGTTCAGGAAAACACCGCCGCTATCCGGGCTATCCCATCACGCCTGCATGCGGTCATTGACCGGGATGTGCTTTTGGGCATTGAAGACGCATTATCGCATTTCGCCACGCAGCGCGACGAGGCCCGGATCGGGTAGTTTGCCACACTCGGAAAGGCTATTTCTGCCACACTAAAAGAAAAACCCCCTCTGGAGCTAACCAGAGGGGGTTTTTGCGGTCCGGACGGGACTCGAACCCGCGACCTCCGCCGTGACAGGGCGGCATTCTAACCAACTGAACTACCGAACCAGAACCTGCTTTCGGTCACCGGGGTGGCTGATTGCGGTGCAAAGGTAGCCGGTGGGCGCAATGCCGGGCAAGCCGAATGCGGAAAAAAATTTGCGACCGAAGGTCGCCGCAGGGCTTGACGCTTGGCCCGCAAGCAATTGACGGAGCAAAAAAAGTGCGGCGCCGGGCGCCAGGGCTTATTATTTGGCGCCGTCGTTACCAAACGGCTACCACACCAGCGGTTCTTTATTGAGGAAAGAAGCAACGCCGCGCCGACAGTCGTCGGACGTGCGGGCGGTGGCGTTCTGCTGGGCCGCGTAGCGCAGGGCACCTTCCAGCGACTGGTCCTGCACGCGGGCGATCAGGTCTTTGGTGGCTTCGAGCGAGGAGGCCGAGTTTTCGCGGCAGAGCTTTTCGGCGAAGGCTTCGACGCGCGCGGCCAGCTCGTCGGCGGGCATCACGTAGTTGATCAGCCCCAGCGCCTGGGCTTCGGCGGCGGAAACCGGATCGCCGGTGAGCAGCAACTGCTTGGTGCGCCCCTCCCCCACTTTCCGCAGCAAAAAGACCGAAACGATGGCGGGCAGGAAGCCGATTTTCACTTCGGTGTAGCCAAAACGAGCTTCCGGCGCGGCGAAAGCGAAGTCGCACACTGTGGCCAGGCCGCAGCCGCCGGCCAGCGCGTGGCCCTGCACCTGGGCAATGACGACCTTCTTGAGCGTATATATCTGCAGAAAAAGCTGCATCAGGTGGGTCGAGTCGGCGAGGTTCTCGGCGTACTCGTATTCCTGCATCGCTTGGAGCGATTCCAGGTCGGCGCCGGCGGAAAAGGCTTTGCCGTTGGCGCGGAGCACCACTACTTTGGCGGTATCGTCCTGCTCAGCCAGCTCGAACGCCTGGCGCAGTTCGGCCACCACGTCGTGGTTCAGCGCGTTACGCTTATCGGCGCGGTCGAGGGTAATGAAGGCGATGCGGTTGCGGACTTCGTACTGAATGAAACGAAGTTCGAGTTCTTCGCTGAAAGCGGCAGTAAGAGCAGTCATTATGGAGGATCCGGTTGGAGGCGAGAATACGGGAGGAGGCGATGCGTAACCCAGCTGGCGCGCGGTGGTTACAAAAGCAGGGCCACGGGAGCATTGCAAAGTACGCAGTCGGGTAGGGTTACGAGGCCAGTTTCCGCCGAACCGACCTGCTTACTCGCTCAACCGCCGGATAAAAGCGCCCTGCTGAGCTACATCGTGGCAACGAAAACCCGCCGCGCGCAACTGCCGGGCTTGCCATTTCACCCAACCGGCGGGGCCGGAGCCGTCGAAAACTACCCACCGGCAGGCCACGGCGCGGGCCAATGCTGAAGGCACCACGCGGGGCTTACCGCCCACCAGCACATAATCGACGGACAGCGGCCCGGCGGCGGAATCGGTGGGTTGCAGGCCGAAATCATGGTCGAGCACCAGCAGCCGGACGCCTCCCAGCGCCAAGAGGCGGTTGCTGTCGGGCAAAGGGCGGATGGCGAAGATACTGGTAGTGAGCGCAGTGGCAGCAGTGGTGGTCAGCACGGGCAACCAGCGCTGTTGTTGGGTGCCGCGCGCCCAGAGGCTGGGCAGCAGGTTGGCACGCTGGCCGAGGGCACCGGCCGTAGAGTCAGCCCAGACCACCGAATCCGTCAGCAGTGTGGCCCGGAAGCCGTCGAGCAGGCCCAGCGCGCGATGGTGGCGAATGGCGTAAACGAGCAGCGTTCGGTCGCGGCCGTAGCGGTCGTGCGTGGCCAGCCGGGTGCCCGCGTACAGAGCGATTACCCCAACCACCGCCAGCAGGTAACCGCGCTGCCGGTTGTGCAGCCAGAGAAGCGCCAGCAAAAGCCCTAGATAAGCCAGGGCCAGTTGCAAAGGCGTCAGGGCGATGCCGGTCGCGAGTGCGCCCGGCAGGTGTCCCACCCACCCGATGAAGCCATTGAGCGCCCACGTTCCGTGTTCCACGAGCCAGGCCAAACCATCGGCGAGCGTCTCGAGCCAGACGGGCTGATGCAGGGCCTGACTGATGGCACTCAGCAGCAACAGCAGCAGCGAGCCGCCGAGCAGGACATCGGTCCAAGGTACGGCCACCAGGTTGGCGCCCAGGAAATGAACCGGAAACTGGTGGAAGTAATAGAGGGTCAGCGGCGTAGTGGCAAGCTGAGCGGCGATGGTCACGCTCAGGCCATCGCGCACGAAGACGCCCGCGCGGGTGCGTGGCTGCCACCAGCGCGCCAATTGCGACTGCAGGTAAGCAATGCCCAGAACGGCCAGAAAAGAGAGCTGAAAACCAGCGTCGAAGAGCGCGTAGGGGTCGAGGGCCAGCAGCGTGAAAGCCGCCACCGCCAGCGTGTTGTACAGGCTGACGCGCTTGTTCAGCGCCCGGCCCACCACCACGAGCGAACTCATCACCACGGCCCGCAGCACGGAGGCCGAAAGACCGGTCAGGAGCGCATAACTCCAGCCCAGCGCCAGAATCAGCGCCAGCGTGGCCCAGCGGGCGGCGGGCGAGCGGCGATGCCAGGTGTGGCGCCCCAAAAAGAACAATACCACCCCGAAAAGCAGCGCAATGTGCAGCCCCGACACGGCCAGCACGTGGGTGGTGCCGGTGGTACCGTAAGCGGCTTTGAGGTCGGCGCCGAGGTCGTCGGTGATGCCCAGCACGAGGGCCGTCAGCAGGCCGCGCTCACGCGGGGCGCAAATGCGGCGCGCGAGGTGGCCGCGCAGGTAATCGGCCGTCCGCAGGCTGAGGCCTTTCAGTGGGTTCAGCGTGCGGTGGCCGTACACCTGAAAGTCGACGGCACCCGCGTATTGTTCGTGCCAGGTCTGGTGGATGCGCAGGTAGCGGGCGTAGTCGAACTGGCCGGGGTTGGGGGGTGGTGCCACCCGACGCGGGGTGCCGCTAACGAGCAGCACGTCGCCGTAAGTGGGCGGCGCGGCCTCGGCCCGCACCAGCAGCCGGACGCGCCCCACGGCAGGGTGCCACGAGCCGTCCGCCCACCGCACGCGCTCCACTTCGGCCGTAGTGGCGGCGTAGGTGGGGCGGCGGGTCGGCCCCTCTACCACCACGCCCTGCCAGGCGCGCAGGCCCGGCGGCTGGTGTAACAGATGCGTGGGCTGAACCGACGCCGTGCTCAGGTGCGTCCAGCCAGCCGCCGCCACAGCAAATGTCAGCAGCAGGCCCGTCCCGGCCACTAGCTTATAAAGGGTTTGGGTGGCCGGAAGCCGCCACAAAATGCCTGCCCAACCGGCGGCTACCAATACCAGCGTCAACAGTAAAGTCCAGCCCGGCAACCCGGCCGGGCGCAGCAGCGCTTCGTAGGCACTGATGCCCAGCATCACGGCCAGCGTGGGCCGGGCGAAAGGATACGAACTCCAGCGAATCATAGCACAGCCGGTGACAGGGCGCCGTCAGAATGACTTCGCGCCGGCAAGTATAGCACCTGAGTACCTGATGGGGCAGCGATGGGCGCATTCTTGCCGTATGTGCAGACTTTCGGCGGACTATTCCGCCCTTTTCCATCGCTGCTACCTGCTTTGCGCTACCTGTTTTTGCTGCTGCTGATCGGCCCCCTGCTCCCCTTTCCCGCGGCGGCCAGCCACCGCACGAAGAACGCCGCCTACGTCAGTCCGACCGCGCCTGACTTCGATGCCACCGGCCATTTGCTCGACGTGTACGCCGCCCG